>QIKS01000194.1 GCA_003233025.1 Hellea balneolensis
AAACGTCATAGCTATAGCTGGACTTGCCATTACCCGAAGGCACAGTGCAGGCAGAGCCAGACGCCATGCCTTTGGCCTGGCTGGTCTTCTGCCCGGCTGTGTCATAAGCCATCAGGGTATCACCGCCCTCTGGTGTGCGGTAACGGCAGACCCGGCGGCGGCTGTCATAGTAATAATTGTGGGTTTTATCGACGCTAAAGCCGTTATGGTTGCCAAGCTGGCGCAAGGTCAGCAGCTCGCCCCAGATATTGCGGTTCAGGTACGTGTTGACGCCCATGGGTTGGAGAATACGGGTCAGCTCGCCAAAACCATTATTGTAATGGGTGGTTTGCTGACCGACCGCGTCCGTGCTGCGGGTGCGGTGGAAGGAGAGATAGGCCGTGCTGGTGGTGGCAAAGGGGGCGACATTTTCCGATGTGCTGACCGCACGCCCGAGCCCGTCATAATTGATGGTCGTGCCCGTGGTCGGGTTGGAAGACGCCGAGGGCTGGGAGGTGAATGTGACCTCGCCAATGCCGTTATAGCTGGTCTTGACATAGCTCGATGCCCCGCCCGATAAATCCTGGGTGCGCTCCAATATGGGGCGCGCCAGGGCGTCATAGGTGACCGTCGTGCGCGCATTGCCACGGGTGATCGTCTGGACGATATTGCTGCCAAAATTATAAGCGATCACCGTATCAAGCCAGGCCTTTTGGGTTTTGGACGGCGTAATGCGCGTGAGGCGGCCCATCGTGTCGCGGCCATATGTGGTGGTAAACCCGCGCGCGTCCTTATTGCTGGTCAGCCAGCCATTATTGTCGACATATTGATATTCCGATATCCCGTCAGCGCGACGGATACGCTGGGCCGTACCGCGCTTATGGTTATACAAATTTGTTGCCCGGCCAATGGCGTCCGTCACCCTGCGCAAGGTCCCGTCCGTATTGTAAAGAAAACTGGCGCGCAAAAAACCGTATTGGCTGAGGGATGTCCTGCGGCCAAAATTGTCATAAATCGCCGTCATCTCATTGCGGCCATTGGTGGTCACATTGGTGGGCAGGCCCAATATCCATTTGCTCATATTATGGCTATAAACGCTAACCGTTGTCCGCGGGCTTGACGAGACATTGCTGGAGCTGGCGACGCTTGTCGGGTTGCCAAAGCTGTAAGAAGAGGAGCTTTGACTGGTATTATAACTGCTATTGCTGGTAAAGGTATCGCCGTCCCTCGTGGTGATCGCGGAAGCGGCATGGCGAGGCCGGGTTAATTTGGCCTGGCCTTCATTGACCAACCATGTCGTGCCAAGCGGGTTCTCGATGGTGTAAGTGTGTGTTGTTGTCTGTAGAGGTGTCGTGGCTCCGGCGGTAGCAAACCGTTCTTCTTTCTGGAGCAGACCTTCCAAATTACCACTGCGGTGATACGTGTTTCTGGTCTTGCGGCCCAAGGGATCAACAACCTGACCCCATTTGGTCGTGGTGGGGCCAGAGCCTGGATAACCCATATAGGTATAGTGCCAACTCGCAGAAGGATAGCCCGCACCAGACAGTGTTTTAGTCTTGAGAGAATACGCTCTAAAAAAGGAGACGTTCTGATAAGATTGCCCCCCCGTGCAGGATTTCATAGTGCTGCTTTGACCTCGATGTTTTGTATCTGCGAGAATAAAGGTTCCGGTTACGCCGTTGGGATGTGTAATATTCCATGTCGCATCCGGGAAGTCGCAGTCATAAGTTTTACTAGGCGTTGTCACATATTGCACCAGGTTAAAGTTCCAGCTTCGGCCATCGGGGAGGGTAACATCTGTAAGAAGATCACGACCTGAATTGGTTGTGGTATATCCATATGTCCATGTCCGGCCATTTGCCGTAATAGACTGTATAAGTTTGTCTGAACCGTAATTGAACGTAATCTCCCGCCCGTCATTACTATGAACACGGGTGACCCAACCTTGATTGTCATATTCATAACGCACCCAATTACCATTAACATCCGTCACTTCCGTAGCTTGCAACAGAACATTCACGCGCGGTAGAGCCGTACTCCAGCTCAATGGATCCCCGCCAGCCGAAACGTGGGGCCCCACACCTGAAACAGGTAGGGCTATTGCGCCTCTGAAATCCAGTTTTTCAAATTTATATTGTGTGCCGTTCGGGGCCGTCGCGATTGCTGTCTTAACGCCGTTAACAACAGGCCCGCATTTGAGAGCCCAGTAATCCTTTGTCACCATCTGTGTCCCTGAAGGCCAGTTAACGCCTTGCGGGTTGTTTAACAGCTTTCTTGCGCCTTGACCGGGGATATTAATATCCATGCCATTAGAGGTTTGATCTGCATCCAGAACAATAATATTGCCGCCGATCTCGATCTCTTGTGCACCGGGGCTGATAATGACGACCGGAGGTACGAAGAAAACATTGCAAAACTCAAGATCAGTCGGCATTCCGCCCACGCTACCACTCTGTGAGAGCGACAAGGGATAAGTGATGGACAGATGGGGCGCCACGTCCAACCCCCAATCAGAAAATGGTGCCGTCGTTTGGAGGCCACCTGAATAATACTGCCCTAACCCTGCTTGCGCCGCGGCGTCTAAATGCGGGAAGGGAAAACCTGCAGATCGCGTGCGCCGAACGGCAACTTCAAGGTTAGAATTGCCGGGTAAAGAAATGTCAACCTGTTCAAACTGCACGGAGCCTGTATTGAGATCTATGTTATCGCCCAGCAAATCAACGCCTGTCGATTGCAGACGTTCATCAACGTTTTGGCGGGCGATGAATTCTGTAGCAACAGACAACACGGAGTCGTTTTGCCTTTGCAACAAACCTCCTTCAAATCGAGAATCCTCTGACGGATCACTTTGACGGGGTGCGCGGGTGTATGGGCCGTCCTTTTCCGGGTCATGATATCTTATGATAAGATCCTCTGGCCCTTCGTCGGCTACAGGTTCCTCTTTATCGCCAGGCTTTTGTGTTTGCGCCTGCACAGGCAAGGTCACTGCAAAACACATGAAAAACACCGCGCAAAGCACAAGGAAGTTATTGAAAACAAGCTGGAACCGGGATGATAAAAAATGGGTCATAAGACAATGCGTCCTTAAGTCTGCTATCGCCACCCAGTTTTTAAGCAACCTCATTGTAAATGTTTTTAGCTATCAATATCCGTGGCCATAAAGCTGGCATCCGGTCACAATCAAGACAAAACGAAATAAGGTTACCTATTGCAACTACACTTGAAACGCGAGTGTGTCAAGATAGCCAATAAAAAGTGAGCAAACTCTCGCTTAACCTAAAGCTAAAGCTGCGCCATAAGCGCTGACGTCAGACAGTGTGGACTTCAAATTAGCCAGTCTACTCCACGATCAATTTACAGCTTTGGCCGCAGGTTTTGCGGGCGAGTTCTATGCTGTGTAGGCCGGGCAGGTCGGGGGCGGCGAGTTTATATATGTAGGCGCAGATATTTTCTAAAGTTGGAGAGGGTAAACCTTCAAGCTCGTTTAAATATCCGTGATCCAGTTTTTCTTTTAACTTTTCAATCACAGGATCAAAGCGGCCAAAATCGAGCAGCCAGTCGTCGATTTCCACTTTCGGGCCTTTGGCCGTTAATGTGGCGGTGAAGGAATGGCCGTGCAGGCGCTTATATCCGGTGTCCGCGCCGTCTTTTAGATTTAAACTGTGGGCAGCCTCGAACGTGAAGGTTCGGGACAGGAGGATATGGGCATTCATGGATGTCTCGGCTCTGTTATACTAAAAGCTTAGGCAACCCGCCTGCGCTTGAGGCCGTATGTATGCCATACATGCTCAAGTGCAAGCAATAATTCGTCCATCATCGCGTCCGTGTGAAACGGGCTGGGGGTGAAACGCAAGCGTTCCGTGCCTTTGGGAACGGTAGGAAAATTGATAGGCTGGGCGTAAATGCCGTAATCATTAAGCAAAGTATCGCTGGCGCCTTGGCAGGCAATCGGGTCACCAACCATGAGCGGCACAATATGGGTTTCGTTGCCGATCACCGGGTAACCGGCACGGGTCAAGCGGGTACGCAAGGCCCCTGCCCTCTCTTGGTGCTGGGTGCGCAAATGCGGGCTGATTTTTAAAATTTTGACACTGCGCAGAGCGCCGGCTGCCGTGCTTGGCGGTAAGGATGTGGTAAAAATAAACCCCGATGCCAAGGAACGCACGGCGTCAATAATATCCGTATTGGCCGCAATATAGCCGCCAATCATGCCAAAGGCTTTGGCCAAAGTGCCTTGAATAATATCTATTCTGTCCATCAAGCCGTCGCGCTCGGCAATGCCACCGCCTCGGGGGCCATACATGCCAACGGCGTGGACTTCATCGCAATATGTCAGGGCATTATATTTATCGGCGAGATCGCAAATTTCCTTGATCGGCGCAATATCGGCGTCCATGGAATAGACGCTTTCAAAGGCGATTAATTTGGGGACATGAGGGTCAGCGGCTTTCAAAGCCCGCTCCAAATCTTCCAAATCATTGTGCTTGAAAATGGTTTTCTCGCAGCGCGCCCGCGATATCCCGGCAATCATCGACGCATGGTTCATGGCATCGGAAAACACGTGCAAGCCCGGCAGGATTTTGCTCATCACCCCCAATGTAGCCTCATTGGCCACATAGCCAGATGTCATGAGCAGGGCTTTGTCTTTTTGGTGTAGCTCGGCAAGCTCTTGTTCCAATTGGACGTGATAATGGGTGGTGCCGGAAATATTGCGTGTCCCGCCAGAACCCGTGCCGGCCCGGTCAACGGCCTGTTTGACGGCTTCAATGACACACGGGCTTTGTCCCATGCCCATATAGTCGTTGGAACACCAGATGGTAATTTCGTTTTCGCTACCGTCATCCTTAAACCATGTGGCTTTGGGGAAGTCGCCGCAGCGGCGGCGAACATCACGAAAAATCCGGTAACGGCCTTCATCTCTGACCGTATCGACAGCGCGAATAAATTGGTCGCGGTATTTGTTGCTCATCATATCCTCAAAGCCGTGCCCTACATTAACGCCCCTCTGTAAACCCAATTGACAGTAATTACCACTGAAAACCATGCAGACGAATTGACGCAGGAATATGCTGGTTTGTCTGCAAGCCCTTTGTTATAAGCCCTCCCATGAGTATTTATCCCCAATTGCGTCTCAGGCGCACCCGAAAAACGCAGTGGCGACGACGCTTGGTGCGCGAAACCCGGCTGAGCGTTGATGATCTGATCTGGCCGCTGATAATCTCCGACAGCACAAAGAGCCGCGAGGCCGTGCCTTCCATGCCCGGCGTCGAGCGTTTATCGATTGCCCAGTGCGTCAAGGCGGCTCAAAAGGCCAAGGATTTGGGCATACCTGCCCTGGCTTTATTCCCCAATATTAGCGACAAATTCAAAGACGCGGCGGGCGCGGAAGCGCTCAATCCTGACGGCTTGGTTCCCCAAGCGATCAAGGCGATTAAAGCATCCGTGCCTGATGTGGGCATCATTGTTGATGTGGCTCTCGATCCTTATACCAACCATGGTCATGACGGCCTTCTTAAAGACGGCGAAATCCTCAACGACGCCAGTGTTGAAATCCTGGCCGAGTGCGCCGTCATGCTGGCGGACGCAGGCGCGGATATTGTTGCCCCGTCCGACATGATGGACGGACGGGTTGGCGCTATTCGCAGCTCTCTCGAGGAGGGCGGCCATAAGGATACACTTATTTTATCTTACGCGGCCAAATATGCCAGCGGGTTTTACGGGCCGTACAGGGACGCTATCGGGACAGCTACGTCTTTGAGCGGCGACAAGCGCAGCTATCAGATGGATCCTGGCAACCGCGACGAAGCCCTGCGCGAAGCCGGGTTGGACGTCGAAGAAGGTGCGGATATGTTGATGGTCAAGCCGGGCCTGCCCTATCTGGATATTATCCGCGACTTAAAACAGGCTTTCCAAATGCCGACATTCGCTTTCCAGGTCAGCGGCGAATATGCCATGATAAAGGCCGCCGGGGCCAATGGCTGGCTGGACGAAGACCGGGTTAAATTGGAAAGCCTGCAATGCTTCAAGCGGGCGGGCGCAGACGGCGTCCTGACTTACTTTGCCCCCGAAATCGCACAATTACTGGCGGCGCAAAACCGGTAAACACACCCCTACCCGCCCCAACGTGCTTGGACGCGGACAAGTATTATATCATTTGAAGGAGGTGTTCGCATTTAAATCCATCACCCTGACATGAGCATTTGTACTTGTCCCGGTTTGGTCAACGACGCTGAGTTTGTAAAACCCTGGGCGGGCCGGTTTCCAGATGGCTTGGGCGGAATATGTCTGGGCGGTAATCGGGACACCGTCGACAAACCAGCGCAAAGTATCACGCCCGGCTGAGCGTGCCGACAATGTCAAGCCGCGGCCTTTCTCACCAAATATTGGCACTGCAATTTCGGCTCCGTCGGGCGGGAATAAAAGCTGCGGGGCTTGGTCCCGCTCCCCGCCAAAATTTTGCAGGCCGCGCGGCGCATTTTCGGTGCGCTCGTAGGGTCTGGTTTTACCGGGACGGGGCAAAAACGTAAACACATCAAACAATATTGGCGCCGCCGCAATACGCCCGGTTTGGCCAATGCGACTTGCCCCGTCCGGTCGCCCGGCCCAGACAATAACCGTCCACTCGTCCGTATAACCAGCCGCCCAGGCATCACGAAAACCGTAAGATGTACCGGTCTTATAAGCTATGGGATGGGCATTTTTTATCAACCAATGGGGCACCCGCCCAGAAGGTGTCGGGGCTTGGCGTAAGATTTTAGTGATCTTGGCCACGCTTTCTGGCCGCATCATTTGGTAAGCGTCGCCGCCCTGCCCCTCTTCAAGCCAGACTAAAGGACGTACCTGTCCGCCATTGGCAAGCCCGGCGTAAAGCACGGCCAGGTCTTCTGCGCGCAAGCCCGCCCCGCCCAAAGCCAAAGCCAGCCCGGTTTCGCCTTTAGCCGCATGTGCCGGCGTGCCGCTCAGCTTAAGGGCTGCGGCAAACCGCTTGCTGCCGACTTTATCAAGCGCCAGCACGGCGGGGACGTTAAGGGAATGGGCCAAAGCTTCATGGATTTTAACGTCCCCGTGATAGCGGCGCTCGAAGTTTTCTGGCTGATAACCCCCAAAACGTGTCGGCGCGTCAAGAATGAACGAGCCAGGCGCAGACAGGCCGTCGTCAAAGGCAAAGCCGTAAATGAACGGCTTTAAGGTCGAGCCGGGCGAACGGGCGCGGGCCGTCATGTCAATCCAACCACCCGGCCTGTCTGGCCCGGCCGAGCCAATATGAGCGCGGACTTTCATGGTCTTATTATCAATCACCAAGACGGAGACATTAAAGCTTAAATCTTGCGTAGCGTTGGCGGCGAGCCTTTCGGTTTTGTCTTGTAAACCCCGATCTAAAGACGAACGAATATGACGATATTTTGGTTTGATTTTAGTGCGTAATTTATGGGCACTCAGCCATGATTTTTGCGAAATTTCGTGACGTGATCTCGGGACAATTTCCTGGCGGGCTTCGCGCCACTGCTGTGTTGTCAACAAGCCTTGTGCGTGGAGCTTACTCAAAATCTCGTCGCGGGCAGATGTCGCGGCGACGGGGCGGCGGTCGGGACGGCGCGCTTCGGGGGCTTGGGGCAAAGCAAGGAGAAGCGCGATTTGGCCGTCGGTGAGTTGATCCGCATGTTTTGCGAAATAAATTTGGCTGGCGGCTTCGATGCCCTCGATATTGCCCCCATAAGATATGTGGGTGAGGTAAAGAGAAAGAATTTCGGATTTGGACAAGCGCAACTCGATTTGCACGGCGCGCAGGCTTTCAATGATTTTTGATCCCAATGTCCGCTTGCGCGGCTCTAGCTGGCGCACCAATTGCATGGTCAAGGTCGACGCCCCCGACACCGCCCGCCCGGCCCGTCGCCATGACCGCAGGGCGCGGATAATGGCGAGCGGATCAACCCCGCTATGGCGGTAAAATCGTTTGTCTTCGATGGCGAGCAGGGCGCGAATAAAGCGCGGATCTATATCTGCAAGTTCGGCTTTTATCCGCCA
>QIKS01000109.1 GCA_003233025.1 Hellea balneolensis
GCCAGACGCCATAGGAACGCCTCTGTCGGTGCCTTTGCCATAAGGATCGTCCACATGGGCATAGGCAAAGAGAATTCGTGTCTGTGGGTCATAACCCGAACTGGTGCGGGTCAGCTCTCCCTGCCACGTGTGCTGCTCGCCTGCAATGACCGCTGAAAATATAACTTTGGGGCCGGGCCGCTCGGGCGACGCTACAAAACCAATCCCCAAGCCGAGCTTGGCCAGGTCGCTGTCGGTGAGCGGCAGCCTTACATCCATTGTCTCTATGGCATAAACCCGACCAATGGCTTGCCCGACATTAATAAATTCGCCGAGCGAAGCGGTTTTTTGGCGCACACGGCCATCAAAGGGCGCGCGCAGCACGGTGCGGCTCTGGTTCAGCTTGGCTTCGTCCAACCCTGCTTGCGCCGCCGCGAGCCGGGCGCGGGCTTCCGCGCCTTGGGGGACACGCAAGGTCAAGGGCGAAGCTTCCCCTTCGCCCAAATCCTGCCAATCGCGCCGGGCAATCGCCGCTTCGGACAGCTCGCGGGTCAGGGCGGTTTGCGCTTGGGCGACATTGGCCCTGGCCTGGGTGACCCGCAGGTCATAATCGGCGCGCTCAAGCCGCAATAACACGTCATTTTTCTTAAAATGACCGCCTTCGATGAAATCGGGCGAAATATGGGTGATTTTACCACTAACTTGAGAGGCAAGGTTTATTTCGGTGCGCGGCAAAGCCTCGCCTTGAGCATTTACACTCAAGGATAAATTGCGCGAAAAAGCCGTTGCCGTGACGACAGGGGCGGCGCGCGGCTCTTCGGTCTTGGTTTCGGGCGTTGGTTTGAGCGCGCTCATGAGCGAAACACCGGCAATGGCAGCAATCAGCACAAAGATAGGCAAAGTAAACACCAAAAGCCGCTTTATCAGGCTAGGGCGGCGCACATCGTCATGCCCCGTGTCATGTCCCGTATTTTTTTCACGTTGAAAAACCATCAAGGCCTCCTTCATTATTGGCTTTAGAAACCTTGCTTATCGTTTTTATTATCGAAAAGCAATAAAAAAATAGTGATAAACATAAATAAAACACCAAATTTCAGTCTGACACTTATTTTGGCCTTCGTTAAAAAACATAAGCATCTTCAAACATTATTAAGCCCCGGCTTGCATGATGGGGCCTATTGGGTGCGGATAATCCGCAAAATTTTGTATGAGGGATGATTATGTTTAGGAAAATTTTGACATCTATTTTTATTGCCGGGCTTGTTGGCAGCAGTTCTGCACTTGCGCTAACAGCGCAGCAAAAAGTAGACCGTGTTGTGACAATAATCAACCCGGATGGCACACAGGACATTCGCCTGGAAAAAGCTGATAAAATGACACCGGGCGATACGGTCAGATATTCGATTGATTATTACAATGATGATGACAAGCCGGCTGAACAAATCGTTTTAATGACGGCTGTGCCGCCACAAATCGAGTTTTTTGAAGGCAGTGCGGACAAAACCGATGTCCTGACCGTGTATTCAGCCGACGGCGGCAAATCATTTGCCGCCCGCGATGAACTGGTGGTTATTGATGCCGAGGGCAATCAAACACCCGCCCAAGCCGCCGAACTTACACATATTCGCTGGACGATACTTGTACCGGTTGACCCTGATACGGGCGGTACATTGTCCTTCTCTGGACGTCTTAAATAAAGCGAAACCGGTTAAGCCGGAAATTAAGGCAATATTTACCATGCAGCTAAGAGGCGTATTAACCATTGTGCGTTAAACAAGCTCTAGATTTTAAAAAAGGGAGTGCTGGGATGCAACATACAAAATCAATGATTAAAGGACTGCTGGGCGTATCAGTAATGTCTTTATTGACGGCAGGAACGGCGTTTGCGGCCGGAACACTGGCGGGAACAAATGTACAAAATACATTTACACTGGATTATCAGGTTGGCGGTATCGATCAGCCACAAATTGATTCAAGTGGAACCCCAACAGAATTTACAGTTGACCGTCTTATCGATCTGATCGTCGCGAGCGCCGGCGATACGACAGTTACACCTGGTGCTTTAGATCAGGATTTGGTGTTTTCCGTAACCAATCAGGGCAATGATACACAAGCCTATAATTTTACTTTATTTGATGAAGCAACGGACGAATTTGATGCAACCGGGCTTAACATTACTTTCTATATAGATGACGGCGACGGTGTTTTTGAACCAGGAGCCGATGACGGCGCAGGGATAGCCTATACACTGGGCGCTGTATCTTTAGATGTTTTGGCAGACCGAATTGTCTGGGTTGTTGTTGACGGGGATATCCCGTCCGACAGAATTGATGCGGATGCCTCACAAATCAGCTTGGTTGCAGATACATTACAACCAACGGGCGGGGCATCACCAGGAACGGCCGTTGTCGCCGATATTGATGGCATTAATACCTTAACCGGCGCGGCAGAAAACGTTCTTGCCGACGGCAGCGGAACCGCCAATGAGGTCCCACTTGCTGGTGACCATTCTGCGACAGGCACTTATATTGTCTCATCAGCCGATTTAAGCGCAGTTAAAGCCGTTACGGTATTTAGCCAAAATGGCGCAGGTTGCGCAACCATTCCGGGCACACCAGGGGCTGGAGAACAATATTCCGTCCCAGGCGCTTGTGTTGAGTACATAATTTCGGTCGTCAATGGCGGCGCAACGGTAGCCGCGACCAATATTGCGATCTCCGACGTCCTGCCGAGCGATTTAACCTTTATTGCCGCATCGCAAGATGTGTTTACGGGCGGGACATTAAGCGTACCCGCCACAAGTACCGACTGTGACGCGGGCGCGTGTACAGTTGGATTAACCGGCGCAAGCCTTGCCGCAAGTTCGACAGGCTTGGTCACAATACGGGCTCTCGTAAAATAATAAAAAACCAAGAGAGCTTTTCTTAAAAACAAGGGTTGCGGCATGGGTGCCGCACCCAAAACAACAAAATAATACCTCAAAGTAAAAAACTGCGGAGATTAATAACCGCAGATAACAGGTGAGGTGTGGGTAAAAAAATGGTGAAAACCGGTATCTTATCGTGGGTAAGATGCTTTGGGATCGTGGTGAGCATATTGACAGCCTTTATGGCTGGAGAAAGTGCCGCATCGACACTCGGGCAGAACGTTACCAATACAGCTTTCGTAACCTTTAATGGAGGTAATGGAGAGCGCGTAACTGTGCTTACCAATCCAGCTGAATTTGTTATTCAGGCGGCACGAACCAGCTCAACTGTCGAATTTTTCCGCTACGCGCCCAGTGCCCCCGAGGCCCAGCGACATAGGATTAACGGCTCCGATTATAGCCCTTCAGCCAGCACAAATGGGCCGTTTATACCCGTAGGGCCAGCTTTGCGCACCAATGGCGTGCCCATTGACACAAGCGGCGCCCTTCCCTTAACGCCCGCCTCCAGCTATCTTTCCGGCGAACTTATGTTCGTGCGCGTGACCGATATTGGCCAAAACGGCGACCCCAACAGGATTGAAACCGTTATTGTGACGGTGCGCGTCGAAAACGGCGACACAATCACCTTAAGATTGTACGAATCTGGCCCCAATACGGGTGAGTTTTGGGCTTATGTGCTTTCAAGTCGTGACGCCAGCCCGCCTAATGATATCGTGTTGACAACCCCGAGCAGCACCACAATCACGGCGGTTTATGTTGACAGTTTTGACAGCTCCGAAGTCTCCATTGATACGGCTTTGGTTGATCCTTATGGCCGGGTTTTCAATGCTTTGACCGGAGATTTGATCGACAATGCAATTGTAACCTTAATCGATGCCAGCACCAATGAACCGGCACAAGTTTTTGGCATAGACGGTGTTTCCAGATATCCTTCAACCGTGTTAACCGGACAGGCAACAACCGACGAAAGTGGCTTGGTATACGACATCCGGCCCGGCGAATTTCGCTTTCCCCTGGCTGCTTTAGGCGAATATTATGTTCGTGTAGAACCGCCAGAGGGCCTAAGTTTTGCATCGGTATTGGGGCCAAGCAATTTCGCCAATTTGAGCAATGCGCCTTTCGTTATCCTGAATACGGCGTCTTATGGGCAGACATTTGTTTTGGCCGGAACAGAGCCTCTTAACTTTGATATCCCGGTCGATAGTAGCTCTGATCTTGTTTTAAACAAATTGGCCAATCCGAGCATTGGCGATGTTGGTGATTTTATCAATTACACCATCCGGATTGAGAACCGTGGCCAAAACGGAACCCCTGTTGTCCTCCATGACACCTTGCCGCGCGGGTTTCGCTACGTGCCCGGTACGGCGAAATTGCAAGGACAGGCCATTTTGGATCCTGAAATTTCCTCGTCTGGACGCGACCTGGCTTTTGGGCTTGGCGTTTTGGCAGTGACAGAGCAAACCCAGCTCAGCTATGTGGTCAATATTGGTGCCAATGCAGGCCAGGGCGAGGCGGTCAATACTGTCGTTGCAGTCGATGGCAATAATGAAAATATATCCAATATTTCCAGAGCTACCGTCAGATTGCGCGAAGATTTGTTTCGAACAACCAGCACAATTATTGGCAGAATTTCAGAGCAGTCCTGTGACGGAGACGACGATTGGGCCCGCAAAATTGAGCGCGGTATTGGCGTCGAAGGCGTGCGCTTATATATGGAAACCGGGGCCTATGCGATTACAGACGCAGACGGATTATATCATTTTGACGCAGTGAGCGAAGGCACTCATGTGGTTCAACTTGATGAAGAAACCCTGCCACGCGGCTACGCGCCTATGGTGTGCGAAGAAAGCTCGCGTTATGCATTTCGGGCAACGTCAAAATTTGTTGAAGTTAAGGGCGGTAAAATCTGGCGGGCAAATTTTTACTTAAAAAGAACCGGCGAAGTATTTGAAGAAGAAATACAAGAGGTTTTCAACGACCAAATAGAATACAAAAATTATGACGCAAATTGGCTGGCCAGCCAAACGCCTGACGCGGCGTGGGTCTATCCTTCGCAAACCCGCACCCCGTCGCGACCTTCGGTCAATATTGGCATTAAACATGGTGTGGACGAGAGAGTTGAATTGAGCCTGAACGGTCGCAAAGTTTCCCAACTTAATTTTGAGGCCACAGATAGCGATACCCGCCGCCGGGTGATGATGAGCCGTTGGCGTGGTGTCGATGTTTTGGAAGGCGAGAACCGCTTTAGCGCACAAGTTAAAAACCAGGCAGGTCATGTTGTCAAAACCCTGACCCGCAATATATATTACGTAAAAAACATTGCCCGCGCCATCGCTTTGCCCGACCAGTCTATTCTCGTGGCAGATGGCCGCACAAAGCCTGAGCTGGCGGTTAGGCTTGAAGATGAGGCGGGTCGCCCCGTTCATGCAGGCCGGATTGCCAAAATTGACATTCCCGCCCCCTACAGGCTTTACAATCAATCTCGCCTTGAGGGCCAGGAAGAGCTGGTTGCACCTTTGACCGGACGGGCCAACATCGTTGCCGGGCCGGACGGTATTGCAAAAATAGTTTTAGAACCAACCTTACAAACCGGCAAAGTGACCATTATTGTCACACTGGACGATGGCCGGGTGGTAACCTTGTTCATGTATATGGAGCCGGAAAAACGCGATTGGATCATTGTTGGGCTGGCAGAAGGAAGCGTGGCTTATAACAGCTTGAAGAACGAAAGCATTGCTTTGGCTTCGGGGGCGGGCGGCGGTTTAAACTCTGATGGCCGCCTTGCCTTCTTCGCCAAAGGCTTGATCAAAGGCAATTGGCTTTTGACCTTGGCCGTAGATACAAGCAAACGACGCGGCGGGCGAGACGGTGATTTTCGCACCGAAATCGACCCGAATGCTTATTATACATTATACGGAGACCGTTCCTACACCGCCTTTGAGGCCGTCAGCCGCTCTCCCCTTTATATCAAGTTGGAGAAGAAAAGTTTCTATGCTTTGTTCGGGGATTTCGAGACCAATATTACCGAAGGAAAATTAACCCGTTATTCGCGCCATCTTTCTGGTATAAAAGCGGAATATCTCGGCAATTCCTTTCAAGCAATGGCATTTGGCGCGCAGACCAATCAGGGCTTTGCCAAGGATGAATTTGCCGCCGACGGGACGAGCGGGCCTTATACGTTAAGCAACGCGCCTATTTTGGCAAATTCCGAAACCATCACCATTGAAACCCGCGACCGGACACGGGCGGATAAAATTTTAGACACCCGCCGCCTTATTCGCCATTTGGATTATGTGTTGGATACGCAAAGCGGTGAAATAATTTTTCGCCTGCCTGTCGATGCGACCGACAATGGATTTAACCCCAATGTTATTGTTGTTGATTATGAAACCTCCCAGGGCGTTGAACGCAATCTGACTTATGGGGGCCGGGTGCAAAAACAAATCTTTGATGGCCGGATACAAATCGGCTCAACCTTTGTCCATGAAGGCGGCAATGCCAATGCGGCCAATGGGCGCGGGGATATTATCGGCGGGGAGGTTTTGGCACAACTCGGCTTTGATACACATGCACGCGCCGAATACGCTTACAGTCAAACCAATACCGGCCCGGACGGCGCTTTTGAAGGCGCTAACGCCTATTTGGCTGAAATCGTTCACACCAGTCGTAAATTCACCGCAGATATTTATGTGCGCTCTGAAGACGCAGGGTTTGGCTTGCGCCAGCGCAGCTCGGCAACCAATGGCGTGCGGCGTTATGGCGGCAATTTTTCTTATAAATTCAGCCAATTTGAAGACGAAAAAACCGGGCGGCGTGGATCGCGCTTTGGGACGGCCAGTGCCTTTCGTGAAGAAAATATCGGCACGGGCAATAGCCGAACGTCGGCGGACGTGACCCTCAATCATGACGGCGAAAACCTGGATGCTTCCATTGGTCTGCGCCATGTCAGGGACAAATTATCTTCCGGTGCCGAGCGGCAATCCTTGTTGTTGACAGCAAAGGCCGGCTACCGCCTGCCGAAATTTGGCGCTGTGGTTCAAATTTCCCGCGAGCAAGCCTTGGGCGGCAAAGATGATGTCGGCGATTTCCCGAGCCGCACCCGCCTCAGTCTTGATAAAACCATCACCAATAAAGCCAGCATACGCATTTCCCACGACATTCTGGACGGGGGAAATGCCAGCGGCCAAAATACAGCCATCGGGGTCAGCTATGCGCCTTGGGCGGGGACGGCAATAACTGCAAGTTCTGATATCATCACATCGGACAGCGGGCGCCGCATTGGCGCCACCGTCGGCCTTGACCAGCAGTTTCAGATTTCGCAGAAATGGAGCGCATCTCTCGGCTTGACAAATCGCCGCATTTTGGACGAGCAAGGTATCATCGAACAAATTGCCCCTGATTTGGCCATTTCGCCCCTGGAGACCAATGAAAGCTTTAGCTCTGCCTATTTAGGCCTGGGTTACCGCACAGAGGACACCAGCGTTTCAGCCCGGCTCGAAACGCGCAGCGATACGGCTTCCCTCTCCTATATCGGCAGCCTGGCCGGCGTACGGGAATTGTCAGAAACCCTGTCATTTGCCGGCGCATTGCGGGCAAATTTCAAAGACCAGTCCCTGGCTAATGGTCTTGGCCTTACCGGCAATGCGACGCGCATTGACGGGCGTCTGGGCGTCGCATGGCGTCCACGCGACGAAGGGCTTATTGTCCTTAACCGCTTTGATGTTTCTTATGATAACAGTCTTGGCGGCACGCGCACGACAAAATTGGTCAACAATCTGGCGCTCAACTCCCAAATTACTGACCGGTGGCAATTGGCCGGCAATTACGGCGTAAAATACACCAAAACAAAATTTAACGATGATAAATTTAGCGGGTTTACCCATTTGCTCGGCGTTGAAACGCGGTATGATATCACCAAAAGGATTGATCTGGGCCTACACGCATCGGCGCTGTCTGGGCAAAATGGCGGCGGGCTGACCTATGCCTACGGCC
>QIKS01000059.1 GCA_003233025.1 Hellea balneolensis
TCGTCCATACTTAATTTGGCATTGGAAAAACCAATTTGCTTTGCGTCCCCATTGGCGGCACCTGAGAGCGAAAAAGCTTCATAAATTGCCCCTTGCTGTGTGCTTGGCGGCAATTGCGTGCCGCCTAAAGCGGCCAATTGGCGCACGGATGTGATATGTGTGTTGACATTGCCTTGATAGCGAAACCCGTCTCCCATGCTGGCGCTGCCGGTAAAGTCGGCGTTGAGAATCCCGTCTTTCAGGGCGGCTGTGAGTGCGGAAAACTGCAAGGATGTGACCGGGCCTTGTAGCTGACCTTGGGCGGTAAATTCCCCCAAAGCATCGGCGTAAGGAATAGGGATGCCCGATGTTTGGGCGAGGGTTTTTAAGGCCGGTGCCAACAAATTAAACTGGCCATTAAGGCTGATACTTTCGCCTAAAACCACACCCCCTTGATAGCGCGCCGTTAACATCTCGCTTTTGCTGTTGACGTCAAGAGCGGTTATTACGAGCGCATCGGTCGGGCCGCTTATCTGGCCTGAAACTGAAAAATCACCGAGGGCCTTCATTCCTTGCATCTCCGCCAGACCCATTTGATCCATCAATTTGGGGATTGACGGGCTTTGAGCGCTAAATTGACCTTGTAATTGCAGGCTTTCATCGAAGCTGGCCTTGCCGGTATATTCGGCGCTCAGCTGATCGCCTTTGGCAGTTAATTTGACGTTCTCCGCCTCTGTAAGCGTCCCTTTGCTTTGTAGGTCAGCGGACAGAACAATGGTTTTAAGGGCGGCGGCTTGCGGGATATCGAGTTGGAGAAGGCGTGCGGTTTTAGGGACATCTATGATTGTCATTTGCAAAGCCCCTGTTGCAAATGGGGTCGGAGCAGTGCCAAAATCGCCACTAAATTCAGTGTTGATCAGATCACTGGCCAGAAAAATTTGTGCGTTTTTGGCTGATAAATTGACGCCGTCATAGCTGATATCGCCTTTAAAATTGGCCGTTTCGGTCAGGGCGCTATAGGGGTTTTTGATGCCAAAGAGCGCGTCAAATTTGGAAATAGACGGAATTTGGCTTTCGAATTCTGCTTCAAAATTGATGGTTTGGCCGGGGGTGAAGTGGCCCTTTGTTGCCAGGGTAATCAGGGGGGATTGTAATTGGAGGGTAAATGCGGCGGTTTTTGCGTTCAGGAAATCTGCGGGGGTTTTTAAGGTCAGGCTCAGATCTAACGGGATATCATTGACAATCACATCACCCTTGGCGGTAAAGTTTTTATCCATTGCCGGCATGTCGATATGTAGATTTACGGATTTGAGCTCATGATGTGTGCCGCTTTGTTCGTCCTTATAGCTAATCTGGCCGTTTTTGAGATTGAAAGCGCCGAGAGCCAGTTGAATATCCGTATAGCGGCCATCGCGGCGAAATACTGACGGCTTTTGCCCAGCTTGGCCAAACGCCCAATTTACCTCGCCGGATTTGCTTCTCTCCAATGAGATTTGCGGGCTTACCAAGGTAAATTCCGTGATTTCCACTTGCCTTCTGAGTAAAGGAAACAATTTAACCTTGGCCCGCAAGCTGTCCATTTTTGCCAAAGGTACCGTGCTAAACCCTGCTGCATTGGCAATGGTGACATGTTCGGCTTCTGCCTGAATGACCGGGAAAACCGACAATTTCACATCGCCTGCAATTTCTACCTTGCGGCCAAGGGATTGCGAAAGCTGGGTTTCGATTTTATCTTTATAAGCGGCAGCCGGGATCAGGCCGGGCAATATGAGGACGGCCGCCCCGATAAGGGTGATAAATATAACCAGTCCGATAAATAATTTACGCATGTATAATCTCCGTCCGCCCATCATAACACAAATGGGGTCATAACCATATTCACAATAGCGCTGAACGGCAGATGAATTTCTGTCTGTATTTTTGTGCCGCAATAAACTATAATAATAAGATCGGGGAGTTGCAGCTAGAAAGCGAGGGACGAATATGTGTATTTATCATCAGGAAAACGAGAAGACCAAAGACCCTGCCGTCAAGGACATGTTGACCAAACGCAAAATGGTGCAAGCCCTGGCCGCAGGCGGCGCGCTTAGCTTGGCCGGGCCCGCACTTTCAGGGTGTGTGACCAATCCGGAAACAGGTGCGTCGCAGCTTCTCTTGATCGGTGAGGGGCAATTGAGCCAAATGGCGGCTCAATCCTGGGCGCAAGCCAAGAAAACGCAAAAATTATCCACGGATCCTCGTTATACCAAGCGGCTGGCCAATATTGGCGGACGGATTGCCCAAGGTTCGGGTCGGGCTGATCAGGCTTGGGATTTTGCCGTATTTGATTCTGACACGAGAAATGCCTTTGTGCTGCCGGGCAACCGGGTTGGATTTTATCGCGGCATGATGGATTTCGCCGGTAGTGATGACCAAATTGCGGCGATTATGGGCCATGAAGTTGGCCATGTGGCAGGCCGTCACGCGCAAGAAAGGGTCAGCCAGCAAATGGCCGGGCAAATCGGACTTGCTGTTGGAGGTGTTGTCGGGGCGAGCCAATTTGGCAAGCGCTGTAAAAGTTTGAGAGGGGCGGAGCAACGCCGCTGTTACCAATCGGCCAACCGCAATTCGCAATTGCTCAATGCGGCTATGGGCATGGGATTGACCCTGGGTGTTATTTTGCCGTTTTCGCGTAAACATGAAAGCCAGTCGGATTTATTGGGGGCAAAATATATGCACCGTTCTGGCTATGATCCTTATCAGGCGGTTAAGCTTTGGGAAAAAATGGCCGAGGCCAGCCCGGCGCGTCAGCCAGAGCTTTTGTCAACCCACCCCGACCCGGCTCGCCGGGCGCGTGATTTGCACAATTATATCAGTTATCAGGAACAACTGGGGTCTCAAGGCTGGCAAAACATAAAATCGCCAAAGCGAAGCTAGCTAGATTTTATTTGGTGTTTTATTTGCCTAAATGGGCAAACTAAGCCTTGCAGGCGCGCAAGCTTGCGGCTAAGTTTCGCGCCGCGCAACAACGCGATTATGCCGCCTTAGCTCAGTTGGTTAGAGCGCTGGCTTGTGGAGCCAGAGGTCCTTGGTTCGAGACCAAGAGGCGGTACCATTCTTATATCTCACGGCAAGTTCGCTGCGCTCACGCCTCCGATGGGCGCGCATTCGCGCGGCGCCCGGTCGGGCTTGCCTCACGATGTTCGGTACGGGGGGCGTGCGGATAGTTTCTTAAAAAAATACAAAACTAATTTCTCCCTCTTTTAAGGGAGAGGGTGTTATTATGTTCTCTTTAGCGTGTCCCTCGTACCCGCCTTCCCTCCGTGGCAGGGCAAGGTTTAGGGCTCTTTGCCCTAAACCGTGAAGCCCGTGAACGGGCGAATGCCACAAGCATTCGAAACAGAATAAAGCCATTCGAAACAGAATAACTCCATTCGAAAAAGAACAAACCCAACCTTCATAAACACTTCTTTCATGATCTAGCTCTAGCAATAAGGATGAAGGAATTTGGTTATGCACGCTTCAAAACTGTCCATACGCTCGGAAGATATAGAACGGTTGGTTTCCCACCCCAAGCGCGATGTTCGTGCGGCAGTGGCGCAAAAAATTTGCCGCGAAATTAAAGATAAGGCGCTCTCAGTGCGCGAGCAGGAAATCACCCGCCGCATTCTTCAGCTGATCATCAAAGATGCGGCGTCCATGGTGCGCCGGGCTTTGGCGATTACCTTGAAAAACTCACCGAATTTACCGCCAGATATTGCACGCCAACTCATTCGTGATGTGGACAGTATCGCGACGCCGGTATTAACCCATTCCCCCGTCTTGACGGACGAAGATTTGCTAGAAATTTTACGCTCAAAAGCGGCGGCAAAAATGATGGCGATAAGTAAACGTAATGTGCTTAACACAGATATGGTTTCAGCTATTATCCGCTACGGGGATAGCCGGGTTGTCGCGTCGGTGGCGGCCAATGACGGCGCGCAAATTGACGCACAAATGGGTGCGCACATGCTGGATAAATTCCACGACAATGATCTGGTCAAAGAAGGGTTTATCGCCCGGCGGGATTTGCCACCTTTATTGGTTGAGAAACTTATCACCATGGTCAGCGCACAAACTGCACGGCGATTGCACGAAAAACATGAAGTGCCTTTGGAAATTGCGATCGATATTGCCCGTAATACCTGCGAACGGGCCAGTGTGGATTTTGTCGCCCAAAGTTGGTTGAGCCGCGATATGGCTGCATTTGTCAGCAGGCTGGCGCGCGAAGACCGCTTAACATCGTCCTTGATTATTCGCGCCGCTTGTTGCGGGCAAATGCGGTTTGTAGAATATGCTCTGGCCGAGCGGGCTGATATCAGCTTGGGCAAGGCGGCATTAATGGTGCATGATAGCGGCCCCTTTGGGTTGAAAGCTTTGTGTAAGCGGGCAGAATTAACAGAAATGCAGTTCGTGATTTTAAGGGCCAGTGTTGTTATTTACCGCGATTTTGAGATGAAAGGCCACATGCGTTCCAAGGCCGAGTACCAAAACCTTATGTTGGAACGCATTTTGACACTGCCTTTGACATTCGAAGATGCGGATAGGGAGTATTTGTTCGAGCGGTTGGATAAAAGGGAGCAAGAACCGATTGAGCCGGTTGATCTCCCGGTTGGTTTTTAATTTGAGAACTGTTCGCGCAGGATTTTTTCGTCCAACTCATGCCCTTCGTCAAACATCAAGGTCAGGGTGATATCGGCGGCTTGCTCGACAATCACCTCACGCACATCTCTAAACTCGCTGCTATCAGCGACGGCACTGACGGGACGTTTGTCGGCCCCCAGGATTTCAAATCTGACTTGGGCTGTGTTTTTAAGCAAAGCGCCGCGCCAACGCCGTGGCCGAAAGGCGCTGATGGGGGTCAGGGCCAAAACATCCGACCCTAAAGGGATAACCGGGCCGTGGGCCGATAGATTATAGGCGGTGGAGCCTGCCGGTGTTGCGACTAATATCCCGTCGGCTATCAGCCGCTCCATGCGAACTTCACCGTCAATATGAATGCGGATATGAGCGGCTTGCCTTGTTTGGCGCAATAAAGAAATTTCATTAATCGCCAGTGCTTTCTGTTCGCCGCCTTTGGTTATCGCGGTCATTTGTAGCGGTTTTATTTTCGCCGCTTTGGCTTTGTGCAAGCGTTCGCGTAAGCCTTCAATGACAAATTGGTTCATCAAAAAACCGATCGTTCCCTGGTTCATTCCGTAAATTGGCAAACCTTTACGTATAAGGCTGATATGGCGGCGCAAGCTTTCCAGCATAAAACCATCCCCGCCCAAAGCGACAATGACATGAGCATGGGCCGGGTCACAATTGCCGTAGCGCTCGACCAGGATCTGAAATTGCTTTCTGGCTTCGGCTTTATCCACGCACAGAAAGGCTATTTTTTCAAAAGAATGCTGTTTTTTCGCCATAATTTATTTCCTGCCAAAACTATATAACATTTGACGCCGACAACAAGCCAAGTCTAAATGATATAGGGGAGGGATGATAAAATGCAATCTTTAAGAGATTGTTGGGGTGTATTGTATCGGTTTTTTGGTCGTACAGCTCTTGCTTGGCTCATTGCGCATTTAAGCGCGCAAGCTGCATTGGCGGGTGCGTGGCCTACGCCAACGGGCAAAGGGCAGGTTATCAGTACGGTTCTAAGTTCTAAAGCGAGCCAAGCTTTTGATAGTACGGGCAAGTTAAACTCACCAGCCCAGTTTTCAAAATTTGCATCTTCTCTATACTTGGAACATGGAGTGTCCAAGGACTTAACCCTCATCCTCAGTACCAGGTTTGAAAGCCTGGCGTTTATTGCGGGTGCGGATGAGGTGCGGTTTACGGGTTTGGGGGATACAACGATTGGGTTTCAAAAAACTGTTCTCCGAGGCAAAAATGCCATTTTATCGGCTCAGGCTAAAATTATCTTTGCAGTCCCTGGCGAAACCATAGCAGATGCAGATTTAGGGTTTGGTACCACCCATTTTGAAGGGCGGGTTTTAGTCGGCCGTAGTTTTAAACTGGCTGGCCGGGACGGTTTTGTCGACGGGCAGGCTGCGTGGCGTATCCGCCCAGATAATGCGCCCGATGAATGGAGTGTAGACGCGACATTGGGGTGGCGGGCGCGCAAAAACATTCTTTTATTGGGCCAGAGTTTTTTTACAAATGGTTCGGGCGCTGCCGGTATTGCGCGCAATAACCAACGGTTGAAGCTCCAAACTTCCCTTGTTTATGACCGCTCTCAAGCCATGTCTTTTCAACTGGGTTTCTTTAGTACTGTGGCTGGAAAAAACATCGTATCGGAGACAGGTTTCATCGCCTCTATCTGGCGACGTTATTGAGGCTTGATAATCTCAATATCGCTAAATTCTCTAGGCGAGACATAATCACTATGAAACCAGGGCTGGTTTGTAGCATCAAAGATTTCCTCCATCCACTGCACCACGGTTTGCACGCGGGCCAACCGGTTGGCATAGGGGCTTTGTACCAACCAAAAATTATAGGTGTAAATAATCCCGTAATCGAGAATGAGAAGATCTGGATGTAGTTTCGCAATGTATGTTGGCAGCATAGATATGCCCGCGCCGCCCAAAACGGCACTGAGAATTACCGAGCAATTATTGGCGTTGAGAGTGGGGGTGACCAGTTCTTTTAAAGCCTGGGATTTTTTCTCCCAACTTTCAACAACAAGACCGGATTTGCGCAGATACATCAGATGATAATTAACGGCGTCTTCCATTGTTTTGGGAAGGCCGTACCGATCTTTATAACTGCGGCTTACCATAGGAACATAATGCAAGGAGCCGAGCGGCTTGGCGACAAAATCCATAGGCTTGTCAGTGTTAAATTGGACTTTGATATCCGGCTGCGTTGACGTCGGATATGCTTCGGGGCTTTGATGGGCGAAGCTGAGATTAATCTTTGGGTTTTTGAATTGAAAATCGGCAATTTTGGGGGCAATGCAATCACTTGTTAAGCCGTCCAGGCATTGGATGGCAACATCCCCCGTGGCGGCATTGTCATACCCTATGGCCATATTTTCGATTTGCGTAGCCGACCGGTTCATGGCATCGGCATGGGTCAAAATTTTCTTGCCGATTTCGGTGGTCAACATTCCATTTGGCGAGCGGGTGAACAAAGCTGCGCCCAGGCGGTATTCCAGGCTCTCAATCCGTTTGCTAATTGTTGGCTGGGTGCGTCCCAACAGGGCGGCTGCTTTGGAGATGGAGCCCGTCCGGGAAATAGCCAATAAAATGGCAAAGTCATCCCAATTCACCAGTCTGGAAATTTTATCTATACCCGCCATACAAGCTTTGCTCTTCTTCGGTCTGACCCCAATGTGTATGTAAGACTTACTATACAAATAATGCCATAGACACCAGTTTATTGGTGCCTAGACAGATGTTTATGCCCAATAGGGGCCAAATATAGGGCAATATAGAGATAAACGAGGTTCTGATTGGGGCAGATTAGCGGGTTAAGAGGTTGCGGGCGCGAAACTTCTTAGCCCGTATTTTTTTAAGGCTCGGTCTTTTCTTTTAGATATACGATTAAATCTTCCCGCTGCTGGGCCTTTTTGAGGCCAATGAATGACATTTTTCCCTGAGGGACGAACTGATCTGGATCGCTAATATATGCATCAAGTGTTTGCTCGTCCCAAATAATATCCGACGCTATCATCGCCTTGGAATAGGCATATCCTGGCATTGTCCCGGCAGCTCGCCCAAAAACCCCCCATAAATTTGGCCCGACCCTGTGTCGCCCTCCTTCATCTAAAGTATGACAAGCTCGGCAGCGGGCAAATATTTTCTTGCCAGCATCGGCGGATGACAGAGGTGTTTGTTGTGTTTGGGATGGCGTATCCGACACTGTCTGCGATAGCACGTCACCGTCTTGCGA
>QIKS01000300.1 GCA_003233025.1 Hellea balneolensis
TCGTGGTTTACCCAGATTCAGATAAATTCCTGGTGAGCGCCGATATTCCGGAAGGCGGATCATCAATGGATGCAAAACTCCGCCATCTCGGAAAAATCGGTGCTGGCGAAGCCCAATATTTCGACGGGGAAGAAGAATGAGTATCAAAGCAAATAACTCCACGCCCCGCTCACTCCCGCGCAGGCGGGAGTCTAGTCGGATATTTAAATGCAGGATGAATGGGGTAAAATTCAAGCCCTTTTACACAAGAAGCCAAAGAAATTGAGAGCCAAAAATGATAAAAATTGAAAACTTAACGGCGGTCGTCAATGATGGCAGCCAAACCATTTTAAACGAGCTTTCCCTGGAAATCCCGGCAGGTGAAGTGCATGCAATCATGGGGCCGAACGGGGCGGGGAAATCGACCTTGGCTTATGTGCTGAGCGGCAAGGACGGCTATGACGTTACGGGTGGGTCTGTTCAATATTTGGGTCAAGACCTGCTGGCTATGAAGCCGGAAGAGCGGGCCGTGGCCGGGCTGTTCCTGTCGTTTCAATATCCGCTGGAAATCCCCGGCGTGCCGACCATGCATTTTTTGCGCACGGCCGTAAACGCTCAAAGAAAAGCACGCGGTGAGGACATCATAGCCGCGCCGGAATTTCTTAAAAAAGCCCGTAAGG
Organism: Hellea balneolensis; assembly: GCA_003233025.1. Lineage (GTDB taxonomy): Bacteria > Pseudomonadota > Alphaproteobacteria > Caulobacterales > Maricaulaceae > Robiginitomaculum_A > Robiginitomaculum_A balneolensis_A. Next base: position 660 of record QIKS01000300.1, read on the forward strand.
TGGCCAGTGATCTCAAGGTCAAACCGGACATGCTCAGGCGTCCGCTTAATGTCGGGTTTTCGGGCGGCGAGAAGAAGCGTATGGAAATTTTCCAGATGATGATGCTGGAACCAAAATTTATTATTATGGACGAGACGGATAGTGGTCTGGATGTGGATGCCTTGCGCATTGTCGCCGACGGGGTAAACGCCTTGCGCAATCCTGAACGCGGCATGCTCATCATCACCCATTATCAGCGCCTCTTGGATTATATTATACCCGACCGCGTGCATGTTTTGTCGGCAGGGAAAATTGCCGCCAGCGGCGATGCGGACTTTGCCAAAAAACTGGAACAAGAAGGCTATGACGAATATGCTGCCTAAGTTGACATTTGTTGAACAAGAGCTGGGCGCAAGCTTGCCGCACCGCCGCATGGAAGCGTGGAAGTGGACGGATGTGCGCGCCCGTGAAACCGTGCCAAAATCCGGCCTGACTTCAGCCATGACCCTGGATATAGACCTGCCCGACGGGCTGTCGCTGCGGCGCGCTGACGAGCCGGCCAAAGATCATCCTATGGGAAAAATCGCCCGCAATTTTTGTGGCAAGGCCTATATGATTGATGTGCCCGCCGGGTTTCAATCTGCAAAACCCTTAAAGTTGAACGGTTTGGGTCAGGGGCACGGACGTATTTTTGTCAAAATCGGTGCTGGTGCGAAATTGGAAGTTTGGGAAAACCACGAAAGCACGACACCCGATTTTGTCAATTTGGAAATCAGTTTTGATCTTGGCGAGGCGGCCGAACTTACCCGCACGCTTATCCACACTGACCACGCCGATACGACCCGGATTATCACCGCATATATCAATGCATGGGGCGGGGCAAAAATCAGGCAATATGCGCTTAGTTTTGGCGCAGGCATTGCTAGGCTTGAGACAAATATTGCAGCGCTTGGCGAAGGCGTATCTGCCGAGATCAACGGTGCATATCTGTTAAGCGGCAAACGTCATACCGACATGACATCGCTCATCGATTTAACCGGCGAAAACGCCCATATCCGCCAATGTGTCAAAGGCGTGGTGAGCGACAAAGCGCGCGGGGTTTTCCAAGGGAAATTTCATGTGCGCCGGCCGGCACAATTTACCGACGCGCAAATGCGCCACGACGCGCTGATGCTTTCAGATACGTCCGAAATCCGTGCCAAGCCGGAGCTTGAAATTTACGCCGATGATGTGGCTTGCGCCCACGGCAATACCTTGGGTGCGCTCGATGAAAGCGCGCTGTTTTACATGCGTACAAGGGGCATTGCTGCGCCGCAAGCACGCGCGCTTCTTACCCAGGCATTTGTCGCTGAAGCTTTTGAAGGCATGGCGGATAATACGGAATTTACCGCCCGGATAGAAGCTTGGCTGGAGCAGCACGCATGAGCTTTGATGTCACTGCCATCCGCAAGCAATTCCCGGTGTTAAAGCGAGAAATCCACGGGCACACTTTGGCCTATCTCGACAATGCCGCCAGCGCACAAAAGCCGCAAGCGGTCATCGATGCTATGGTGGATTGTTTCGAGAACTCCTACGCTAATGTCCACCGGGGCCTGCACACAATGGCCAATGAAACCACGGAAAAATTCGAGCAAGCGCGAGGGCGTGTCGCCGAGTTTTTGGGGGCTGCGGAGGCCAATGAAATCGTCTTTACCAAAGGCGCAACCGAGGCCCTTAATCTGGTTGCTTACGGCTTGATGGGCGAGATTGAAGCGGGCGACGAAATTATCATAAGCCAAATGGAACACCATTCCAACATTGTGCCTTGGCATTTCTTGCGTGAGCATTTCGGCGCGGTGCTTAAATGGGTACCGGTTTTGGACGACGGGAGCCTCGACTTGGACGCCTATGGGGCCTTGTTTAGCAAGCGGACAAAGATCGTTTCCCTGACCCATATGTCCAATGTGCTTGGCACGATAAACCCGCTCAAGAGAATGGCAAAAACTGCCCATGAGCATGGCTGTTTGTTCGTCGTTGACGGGGCGCAAGCGGCGGTACATTTCCCGGTTGATGTTTTGGATATTGATGCGGATTTTTATGTTATGACCGGTCATAAGCTTTACGGCCCGACCGGAATCGGCGCGCTTTATGGCAAGCGAGAATGCTTGGAGCGCTTGCGTCCGTTTCAAGGCGGCGGCGAGATGATTGAAGATGTGTTTGAAGACCGGATTACCTATGCCGAAATCCCTCATAAATTTGAAGCGGGAACGCCGCCGATTGTCGAAGCCATTGGTTTTGGCGCCGCGATAAAATGGCTGTCGGCCCAAGACAGAACAGCAATAGAGGCCCACGAAATGATGCTTTATAACCGGGCATTGGCAGGCCTGCGCGAGATAAATTCATTTCGCCTTATCGGCGATGCGCCCGATAAAGGCGCGGTGCTGTCCTTTGGCTTGGAAGGCGCTCACGCCCACGATATCGCGCAAATTTTAGACCGTTACGGCATTGCGGTGCGGGCCGGGCAGCATTGCGCCCAGCCCTTGATGGAACGGTTTAATGTCCATTCGACCAGCCGTGCCAGTTTCGGTATTTATAATACGGTGGATGAGGTTGATCGCCTGATTGCCGGCGTAAAAAAAGCGCGCACCTTTCTTTCGTAAGAAAATGCCCTATATAAGAGAGTATGATGAGTGAAGATATGAACACAGAAACACCCCGCGATGTTATTGACGTCGCATCCGCCGGCGATACTTCAAAGCCGAGCAATGCCGACATTGAGCGGATAACGGCGGATGTGATTACCCAGATCAAGACGATTTACGATCCGGAAATCCCGGTTGATATTTATGAGCTTGGCTTGATTTACAAGGTCGAGCTTGAAGATGACCGCACGCTAAAAGTGGATATGACTTTGACCGCGCCGGGCTGCCCCGTGGCCGGAGAAATGCCAATTTGGGTGCAAGACGCTTGCATTATGATCGACGGTGTGAACAAAGTTGAAGTGGAAATGGTGTTTGATCCGCCGTGGACGCCTGATTTGCTCAGCGATGAAGCGCGGCTTGAATTGAACATGTTTTAGGATTGAGGCAATGGAAACCACAAAAAGAGCTAAACCACAACTCGTGACGTTAACAGACGCGGCGGCTTTGCGCGTGCGCGAAATTTTGGCTGAACGCGGGCAGGGGTATTTGCGGGTTGGCGTGAAAAACGGTGGCTGTGCCGGCATGGAATATATGATGGATTATGTGGCCGAGATTGAGAAATTTGATGAACTTGTCGAAGACAAGGGTGTGCAAATTGTTGTCGATTCCAAGGCCGTTTTGTTTCTGCTCGGCTCGGAGGTCGATTACGAAACCGAGCTTCTGCATTCAAAATTTGTCTTTAGAAACCCAAATCAAACCGATGCCTGTGGCTGCGGCGAAAGCGTAACGATTATTCCCGTAAGCCAGTGACAGGTTTTTAATATTTTGTCATCCAGGCTTGACCCGGGGCCCTGTAAATAAGGTGAACGCATACTACGCAAGAACGCTGACTACTGTCTAAATCTAATCCGCATCACCGCTGTCTTTCAGCGTAGAGCCAAAAAACGCCGGGACATTTTCACCGAAGCCACTGGATTTATTTTGGGGCAATCCATTTCTTCCGCCTTTTTTGCGGTGATTCTCATTATTTGTATTTTGCTTCTTCGTATCATTGTTCGTATTTTGCTTCTTCGTATCGTTGTTTGTATTTTGCTTCTTAGGGGCCGTATCGCTGTTTTCTTTTTGTGCAGGCTTCGGCTTGTTATTTTGGGTGTTAGGGCTGTTTTTCCCGCGCCGAGGCCCACGTTCGCGTCCACGGCCACGTTGAGGGCGTGCGCCGCCTGTTGGGAAATCGGCGAGACCGGGGATTTCAACTTCCTCGATTTCTTTTATCTGTATCATTTTTAAAATAGCAGAGAAATATTTGCTGTCCCCCGGCGTGACGAACATGACCGTCTCGCCTTTGCGCCCGGCCCGGCCGGTGCGGCCAATGCGGTGAACATAGTCTTCGCTGTGGCTGGGCACATCAAAATTCAGCACATGGCTAACGGCGGGAATATCCAAACCACGAGCGGCGACATCGGAGGCGATAAGCAGTTTTACGTCGCCGTTTTTAAAAGCATCCAAAGTTTTCATCCGCACCGATTGCGGCAAATCTCCGTGAATGGGCGCCGCATTGTGCCCATGAACGAGCAGGGATTTGGCGACAATATCCACATCTCGTTTTCGGTTGCAAAAAACAATGCCGTTTTTAACATTCCTATTGTCGATAATATAACGCAGGGCGGTTCGCTTTTGCTTGCTGTCATTGCTGGGCATTTTAACGATAAGTTGATGCACGGTTTTTGCCGTCATATTTTTGCGGGCAATTTGTACCTGTACCGGTTGATGCAAAAATTGATCCACCAGCCGTTTGATCTCGTCGGGCATAGTTGCGGAGAAAAACAAAACCTGGCGCGTAAACGGTGTCAGTTTGAAAATGCGTTCAATGTCGGGAATAAAACCCATGTCGAGCATCCGGTCGGCTTCATCAACCACGAGAGCTTGAACACCGGTCAGCAAAATTTTGCCGCGCTCAAAATGGTCAAGCAATCTGCCCGGCGTGGCGATCAAAACATCAACCCCCCGGTTTAACTTTCTTTCCTGATCGGCAAAAGAAACACCGCCAATAAGTAAAGCCATGCTAATCTTTAAATGCTTGCCGTATTCTTCGACATTCTCAGCCACTTGCGCCGCCAATTCGCGGGTCGGGCAGACGATGAGGCAGCGCGGCATCCGCGCCCGTGCGCGGCCCTTGGCCAGCCGGTTTAGGATAGGCAGGGTGAAAGCGCCGGTTTTGCCGGTGCCGGTTTGGGCAATGCCCAGCACATCCTTGCCGGCAAGCGCGGGGGGTATGGCCTGGGCCTGTATAGGCGTCGGGGTGGTATACCCCTTTTCGTCAAGCGCTTTTAGGATTTCGGGGATCAGCCCCAGTTCAGAAAAGCTCACCTTCACGGCGTCGCTGTCTGGTTTGTCATGGTTATCAGTCACTCAGTATCTTACGTTTCCGGCTCTTATCAATTGGCGAGCCTGTGTTGCAGGGCGAAGCCCTTGATTGATTTTTTCGCACCATAGTCTTAAGTCCCGGCCCGTCAAGGCTCGTTTTAAGGCTGCGGGTAGCCGTAAAGTCCGCTCTTGTCGCGCAGGGGGTTGTAACGGTCACGAAGTTTTGTCTGCCGCGAGGTAAGTTCTTGCTGTTGGCCGTCTATGAAAACCGCAATAGGTGCACTCGTCACTTCAAGGGGGTCGCCGTCCCAAACAACGAAATTAGCCCGTTGCCCGCGCTTTAATATCGCCAGGTCTTGGGCGCCGAACAGAGAGGCAGGCGTTAAGCTAATGGCTTTAAACGCCGTGTCCCAATCAAGGCCGTCGGCCAGGGTATTACCGCCGTATTGCGTTAACAAGCGTATATTATGGGCGCTGCCCCCCGTGACAGAGCGGGTCATGAATGCCAGTTTTACGCCCGCGTCATGTAATAGTTTTGCGTTGTCACTGCGCGAGGCAAGCCGGTCAAAACTATAGGGAAGGTTTTCCAAAGGGTCGATAATCACAGCCGTGTTGGAGTTGGCCAATTGCTCACCAACCATCCAGCCTTCCGCCGCACCGACAATCACCATATCAAGGTTTGGATAGGCGGTTTTCAAAGCGAGAATATTGATAATATCAATTGCCCGGTCTGCGCCGATTAACAAAGGGATTTGGCCGTCAAGTGCGGGCCGTAGTGCGAGAGCATCTGCCCGGCGCAATGCATTGCCATCTTGCGGTGCGTTAAAGCGGCTTGTGTAGTTTTGGGCATCGTCAAGGGCGGCGCGCAAATATGCCATGGCCGCGCCTCGTGCGCTTCCCGTTCGCTCGGAACTACCGGCGTAAGAAAGATAGATGAAAGCTTGGTCGTCCAGAACCGACGTAAAGCTGCCGGATGTGGAGGCGATAGCGCCAATGCCGCCAAAAATATCCGTGCTTGGCCCCGGCACTATGGCTGCATGTAACACGCCGCCGAGCCGGGCAATAGGCACGGTGGTGGATTTTGGATTAAAGCTATCCGCCGCCCGAATGCTGACAGTGGCAGCTGTGCCGCTGGCGCGGCTGTTGTTGGTTGAACTCTCACCGCTCACTTCCACCAGGCCCAGTGAGGAGAAAGAGGCAAATAAACCCGGCGTTATCCAATAATTTTCGCCTTCAATGACACGGTCGGCATTTGTATTTTGGTCGGCGGATATGCTCGATATCCGACCATCGGTGATCAGCATCGTACCAGCGTCGACAATCCCTTGTTGATCATTGGTAACGATTTTTCCTTTGATGGCAATGGATTGAGAAAATGCATGTGCCTGCATGACAATGGCGGCGATAAAAATAGCTGCGATAGCGGTAAATTTTCTCATATTATTCTCCTACCGTGCCGGGCTGGCCAAGCTTAAAATCACTGATCGGTTTGAGCGCCGTGCCGCGTTCATATAAAAGCGCGCCGTCGATATAAACCTTTTGTGGCCGTGAAGCACTAGTAAATGGATCACCGTTCCAAATGATAAAATCAGCTCGTTTGCCGGTTTCCAGCGAGCCAGTTGTCTCTGCAATTCCGACCGCTTTAGCGGGATTGGACGACAGCCATTTCCAGGCATCCGCTTTGGAAATTTCCAAGCCGGCTCGGTTGCCATGGGCCCAAGCTTTGGCAACTTCCTGGTTTAGCCTTTGGATGCCGTCGGCGCTATCTGAGTGGACAAGGGCGCAAGCACCGCCGGCATGGACGAAGGGGATGTTCTCCAAAATGCCGTCATAGGATTCCATTTTAAAGCCCCACCAATCTGACCACATAGCGGCGCAAGTTCCGGCCTCCTTGAGCAGATCAGGAATTTTATAGGCTTCGACCGCATGGTGAAACGCGCTGACTTTATAATCAAATTCTTTGGCCATATCTAATACTTGCGCCATTTCATCGGCCCGGTAGCAATGCATTTGCAGCAAGATGTCGCCGCTTAAAATCCCGGCCAGTGTTTCAAGTTGCAGGTCGCGGTCGCCCGGTTTGATCTCGCCTTTATCCAATTTAGCCTGATAACCTTGCGCTTTGATCCAGTTTTTTCTGTA
>QIKS01000262.1 GCA_003233025.1 Hellea balneolensis
TACACCCATAGCGGCGTTATGGCTTCTGCTTTGGCCATGGACAAACACCGGGCTAAAATTGTGCTGTCCAGTCTCGGTATTCACACGCCCAAGGGAAAGCTGGTTGACAGGCACAAAGCGGCGCAAAAACATGTGATGAAGCCGCCCTATGTGATTAAGCCCAATGCCCAAGGTTCCAGCGTCGGCGTTTATGTTGTCGAGAAAGGGGCAAGCCGCCCGCCCCTGGACGTTGCCATGAACGAAAAAATGGGCGCAGAAATCATTGCCGAAAAATTTGCGCCGGGGCGCGAATTGACCGTTGCCGTCTTGAACGGCAAAGCGTTGTGCGTGACGGAAATCGTCTCCCATACCGGCTTTTACGATTATGAAGCTAAATATGCTCACGGGGGTTCCAGCCATATTGTACCAGCGGACATTCCTAAATTGGTCGCCGATATTTGTATGGACTGGGCGGCGAAAGCGCATCAGGCGCTAGGCTGTCGGGGGCTGACACGGGCTGATTTTCGTTATGATGATAGCGGCTCTCAAAAAAATCTGACAAAAAAGCATATAGTAAACAAAATCGTAATGCTTGAGCTCAATACTCAACCGGGAATGACGCCAACATCGCTTGCCCCTGAACAGGCACAGCATCTTGGCATGGATTTTCGCCAGCTTTGTCGCTGGATTGTTGAGGACGCTACATGGCCAAGATAAACAGATTAGCCACTGCCAAAACCAGAAGACCGCCTAAACATATGCCGCCCCGTCCCGCCCCTGCCAAGCGCAGTGCTGCGCTCAAGCCGGGGCTTCGCAGTGCGCGAAATTGGGCGACGGCGCAGCTGCGTGCTGCCAGTTATTCACGTAAGCGGCTGGTGCGGCTGATTATGGCTGGTTTGTTAGTGTTGCTGGCCAGCCTTTGGGTGGCCTTGTGGTTTGGCGGATTTTTGCCAGACATAAAATCGGCCACTGACCGGTTTGCCAAAACCCGGCTGATGAGCATGGGCTTTGTTGTCAAACATATTGACGTTGTCGGCGAGGGCCGGATTTCCGAAGCACAAGTGCGTGCCGTTTTGGGCGTGCAGCCGGGGGACTATCTGTTTGATATGGATATCCAAAACGCCCAGGGACGTATTCAATCCTTAAATTGGGTGGAGAGCGCCATTGTTCGCAGGCTCTGGCCGGACAGGATTGCGGTTTATGTCAATGAGCGCGGCCCCTATGCTTTGTGGCAAGAGGGCGGGCATATGCGTTTGGTGGATAATACCGGCATTGTCATTGACGATATCAAACTTGCTCGCTTCAACCAAAAACCGCTTATTGTTGGCGTCGGGGCGCACATAAAGGCCAAAGAATTTCTCGATATTGTCTCTGGTTATCAAGGCGTAGCCGTCAGGGCAGAAGCTTTTGTCTATATTGGTACGCGGCGTTGGGACATCATTTTAAAAGACGGTGGGACGCGGGTGCTTTTACCTGAGCATAATCCGGGCGGAGCTTTGGCTTTGCTGGATATGTATGCCAAATCCCATAATTTGCTGGATCTGGATTTGGGCAGTATCGATTTGCGCATTGAAGGACGTGTGACACTTAACCCCCGCAAGCCGGAACATAATCGGAGAGCCTAATGTCCTTTTTTGGCGGACGTTCGGGAACGTCAAACCCGGAAATTGTTGCAATTCTCGATGTTGGCTCCAGCAAAACCGTTTGCTTGATCGGCCGCGTAGAGCCGGATTTGGGTGTCAGGATATTGGGCGCAGGCAGTCATGCCAGCGCCGGACTTAAATGCGGCGCCGTGGTTGATATGCAGCTGGCCGAACAGTCAATTCGCCAGGCCGTGCAAAAAGCGGAAGAAGCCGCCAAGCTGGCGATTTCCTCTGTTGTTGTCAATATTTCCACGCGCTCTTTGCGCTCGCGCCATATTCATGTGGACACGAAAATTTCCAATGCAGAGGTAACCGACCGGGATTTGCAGCGGGTTATTGATACCGGATTGGCGGAGTTCGATTTGCCTGATCAGGCGATTTTACATGCTTTGCCCTTAAATTGGACGGTTGATGACGAGCGCGGTATTCGCGATCCACGCGGTATGTTTGGCCAGATGCTTGGCGTTGATCTGCATTTCGTAACCTCCGGTGTTGGTGTCTTGCGCAATCTGGCCCATTGTATTGAACGCTGTCATTTGCGCATCGCCGGCATGCGGGCTTCGCCTTATGCGGCGGGCAGCGGGGTTTTGGTTGAGGACGAGCTGGATTTGGGCGTCACCCTGATTGATATGGGCGGCGGGATTACCACCGTCGCCGTCTTCCACGACCGCACCTTGGCTTTTGTTGACGCGGTTGGCGTTGGCGGGCAGAACGTCACATCGGATATTGCCACAGGGGTAACATCACCTTGGGAAGCTGCGGAACGGATAAAAACCCTTTATGGCTCGGCGTTGGAAAGCCCTGGTGATGACCAGCAAATGGTGCCGTGTCCGCCTATGGGCGCCCAAGACGAGCTGCACCACGAGCCTTTGAGCCTGGTGACCAGTATTGTCCGCTCGCGGGTTGAGGAAACTTTTGAAATTCTGCGTGACCGGCTTAAGGCGGCAGGAGCGGACGGGTTTGCGGGCCGGCGCATTGTTTTGACCGGCGGTGCGGCCGAGTTATCGGGCGCGCCGCAATTGGCGGAATATATCTTTAAGAAACGCGCCCGCATTGGTCGCCCGCACGGACTTGTCGGGCTTCCAGATCATATGTCCGGGCCAGATTACGCCGTTGCTTGCGGGTTGATAAAGCAGGTTTTGGATAAGAAGAAGCAGATTATTTCAGGCCCGCCCGACCTTTCTGGAAACCGGGTTCGCACGAAACGATATGTCGGTGGGGGGCTGGGCCAGTCAATGCGCTGGCTTAAGGAGAATTTTTAACGCAAATATTACTTATTTTTCACACCCATTAACGGATGGTAAACTGTTTTGGCAGACTTTGGTCATTAAGCATTTACAAACCATAATTTAAGGGTGAACCATGAGCATCAATCTGTCATTACCAAAGGCTGTTGAATTAACGCCAAGAATCGTTGTCATCGGCGTTGGCGGCGCTGGCGGTAACGCTGTTAACAATATGATTGCATCTGGTTTGGACGGCGTCGAATTTGTCGTCGCCAATACGGACGCCCAGGCTTTGGCCATGTCAAAAGCGGAACGACGCGTCCAGATGGGTGCTGCGATCACCCAAGGATTAGGCGCAGGCATGCGTCCTGAAGTTGGCGAGGAGTCGGCGGAAAATTCGATTGCCGAAATTATGGAACATCTTGATGGTGCTCACATGCTTTTCGTTGCCGCCGGTATGGGTGGTGGTACGGGTACAGGTGCGGCTCCGATTGTCGCACAAGCTGCGCGTGAACGGGGTATTCTGACTGTCGGGATTGTCACCAAGCCGTTTCAATTTGAAGGTTCCAAGCGGATGAGACTGGCCGAGGCGGGTATCGAAAAACTTTATGCTTGCGTTGATACCCTCTTGATCATTCCCAATCAAAACCTGTTTCGTGTTGCAACAGAAAACACGACAATGACCGATGCCTTTGCGATGGCAGACGAGGTTTTGAATTCCGGTGTGCGCAGTATTACTGATCTGATGGTCATTCCAGGGGAAATAAATCTGGACTTTTCTGATGTAAAAACTGTCATGGAGCAAATGGGCAAAGCGATGATGGGCACGGGCGAAGCAACAGGCGAGCGCCGGGCTGTTGAAGCGGCAGAAAGCGCTATCTCAAACCCATTGCTGGACGATGTATCTTTGGCGGGCGCCAAGCGCGTGCTGGTTAATATCACGGGCGGTGAAGATCTGACACTTTTCGAAGTTGACGAAGCCGCCAATCTGATCAAAAGCCAGGTTGATCCCGACGCCGATATTATTGTGGGCACAGCCTGTGATAGTGATCTTGAAGGCATTATCAGAATTAGCGTTGTTGCAACCGGTGTTGAAGGTTCTGGCGGGGCTGCGATTAAACCGCAGGCCGTAGCTGAAATACCCAAGCCGATAGCGACTAGGTGGCAAGCTGAAGCCGATGTTGAAGTTCTGGACCAGGTTATTGCAGATGAAAGCCGTGAAGATGAGGCGGTATCGGAGATGCTTGCGAAGGAAGACGATATCGTTGAGAAACCGGCGGAATATGGATATCGGCAGCCAAATATTCAGACACCTGTTGATTATGAGAAAAAGGTGAAACTTGCGCCTGATGCACCGGTTAGAGTTAGCCCGCCTGAAAATCAGACGGTTGTTAAACGTCCATTTGGGTTTTTTGGTAGAAAGAAATCAGTTCCGATTGTCTCTGAGGCAGAAACGCCGCAAGCGTCCGGCGAACATGTGGGTGATTTGTTTGGCGCAGACACCGAAGACAATCTTGAAATTCCGTCTTTCATGAGACGCGATAGCCATTAGTCTTAAGGCCGTGTTGCGCACAGGTTTTTGTTTTTATCTCCGGGTTTATTGCCGAGGCGGTAATATTGTGCTTGGGCCTTAACCCTTTGTAATTCCATAATATTACATCCCTGTTAGGAAGTGTAACACAGTGTAACAAGGCTTTTGTTTGTTGGTTGGCGGTTATGGATTATCTTCCACTTATAGCGCTGTGAAAGGTATGTGACACCGGTATGAATTTAAACCTCGTAAAACGGCAGGCGACTTTAGCGGCACCGGCTATGTGTGCTGGTATCACCTTGCACGGCGGTGAACATGTCAGGCTTGTTTTAAAACCAGCCCCCGTTGGCACGGGCATTTTATTCATTCGCACAGACATCAAAGATCGGGATAACCGCATTGTTGTTCGTCCGGGTGCGGTGACCAAGGTCAAACAATGCACCACGATTGCCAATGCGGCTCATATATCCGTGGCCACTATAGAGCATCTCATGGCAGCTTTGGCGGCGGCGGGTGTCGATAATCTGGTTATTGAACTTAATGGCCCTGAACTGCCTGCACTCGATGGCAGCGCCGAACCTTTTTTGAAGCTGATCGAGCAGGTTGGGGTTGTTTCCCAATACGCGCCGCGCCGATACATTAAAATTTTAAAGCGAGTTGAGGTGACCTTGGCCGAGGCTTGCGCCTTTATTGAGCCTGCCCCTTGCCTGCAATTGGATGTTACCATTGATTTTGCCGAAAGCGCCATTGGTCGCCAACGCATTGAAATTGAACCCGATGTTAAAGATTTTCGAGACCGGCTGGCTTCGGCCCGCACCTTTGCCCGCTCACATGAAGTGGCCGCATTGCGTCAAGCGGGCCTCAGCAAAGGCGGTTCTTATGACAATGCCGTTGTTGTTGACGGCGAGAAAATTTTAAACCCTGGCGGCTTGCGTTATCGGGATGAATTTGTCCGCCACAAAGCCTTGGATTTGATGGGCGATCTTTATGTGGCGGGGCCAATATTGGGCCGGGTCACCACGATATGCGGTGGACATGCAACAAACCATGCGTTGTTGACAGCCCTGATGGCAGACCCAAATGCGTGGAGATTTACCCATCTTAAAGCAGCCGTTTCTTCTCTTGAAGAATTCTCGCCCGCACTGTAAGACAGGCTTTCCAAGAATTAATCGAGTTTACAGCGTTATCTGTTTGACGCCACCGTAAAAATCTGGTTGTGCTGCTAGAAGAAATTATTATCGGCGTAACCAAAATATATGAGCTGAATTATGAAGAAAACACAGTCTTCATCACATAAGATAATTAAGGCCATTGCCCTTGCGGGCGTCATGGGTGTGTTGGCCAGTGGCTGCTCCACATTTGGCGGCAACAAAAAAGCGCAACTTACTTATGAAGAACGCCCCGCCGAAGCTCTTTACAACAATGCGGTTGAGAGAGCGGATGCGCGCCGTTGGGACGAAGCTATTTTGTTTTTTGACGAAGTAGAGCGCCAGCATCCATTCTCGCGTTGGGCGCGCCGGGCGATGTTGATGTCAGCATTTTCCAATTATCAAGCCGGTAATTCTGACGCATCTATTTCATCGGCGCAGCGTTTTATCAGCCTGCATCCTGGCAATAAATCGACGCCCTATGCTTATTACTTGATCGCCATTACCCATTATGAGCGGATTTTTGATGTTGGCCGTGACCAGGCGACGACGGTGGCCGCCGAAGCGGCCTTGCAGCAAATTGTCCGCCGTTATCCAGATTCGGATTATGCCCGCGACGCCCGGCTAAAGCTGGAGTTAACTCACGACCATTTGGCCGGTAAGGAAATGGCAGTGGGCCGTTGGTATTTAAAGCAAAACCAGCATTTGGCTGCCATTGGCCGGTTTAAAAATGTTGTCAAAAGATATGAGACAACGTCTCAGGTTGAGGAGGCTTTGCACCGGTTGGTTGAATCTTACGTATCCTTGGGCCTTATCGGCGAAGCCAAGCAAGTTGGTTCGGTGCTGGGGTATAATTATCCAGCAGGGGAATGGTATTTGGACAGTTATAATCTATTGTCAAAATACGGCGTTGATCTTGATACAGAGATAAAAATCGAACGCAAAAGAGGGTATTGGCGCCGTCTGCGCGAGCGCCTGTTCTAGGCCCGGATGCTCAGCGAAATTTCCATCCGCAATGTTGTTCTCATCGAGGCGTTAACCCTCGAATTGACAGGCGGATTTAGCGCAATATCAGGCGAAACCGGCGCCGGAAAATCTATTGTTCTTGATGCGCTCGGCATGGCGATTGGCGCCCGCTCCGATAAATCGCTCGTCCGTACCGGCGCACAAAAAGCTCAATGTATTGCCAGGTTTTGCGTCACGCCCACCCACCGGGTTTGGGCGGTTTTGGACGCGGCAGGGCTGGAGAGGGAGGAAAGTGACACCCTGGTCTTACGCCGTACCATCACCAAAGAAGGTCGCTCCCAAGGCTATATTAACGACCAGCCGGTGAGTGTACGCTTGCTGGCCAATGTGGGAAAAGAACTTCTGGAGGTTTACGGCCAACATGACGGGCGCGGACTGTTGGACGCAACTACCCACCGCGCTCAGCTTGATGATTTTGGCGATTACCCAACATTGCTCGCTCAATGCGAAAGCTTGTACGAGGAGATGAAAGAGGCCCGTCTGGTTTTGGCCGACCTCAAACAGCAGCAAGAAAAAAGCGAAGAAACCCGCGCATTTCTTACCGATTCTATTGCCGAGCTTGACCGCTTGGCGGCTTTGCCCGGCGAAGATGAGAAACTTGCCACCCAGCGACGTTTGCTCCAAAACGCGCAAGGGGTGCTTGCGGAATTAAGCCTGGCACAAAAAGCTCTTGGCGACGGCGGGCAATATGAAAGCCAAGTCGCTCAAGCCTTGGCCGGTTTGGAACGCATACAAAGTAAATTAGGTGCAAGCGGCAGCTTGCCACAGGCGATTAGTGCGCTGGAAAAAGCCCTGATTGAGTTGGAGGAAGCCCGGCTCGCGGTCAGCGGTGCGGCGCAGGAATTTAACTTTGAACCGGGCCAGCTCGACCAGGTTGAAGAGCGGCTATTTGCTCTGCGGGCCGCGTCGCGTAAATACGGCGTTGAGGTCGGTGAGCTTAGCAATTACCGCCAAAAATTGGGCGACGATTTGCTGGCATTGGAAAATTCTGACAGTGCATTTAAGCAGGCTGAGGCGCATTTAAACAAGGCTGAAAACGGCTATGAAAATATCGCGGATAAGCTGACGAAAGCCCGCAAATTGGCTGCACAAACCCTGGACAAACGGGTCATGGCCGAACTGCCGCCCCTTAAAATGGCCAGAGCTGAATTTGTCACCA
>QIKS01000199.1 GCA_003233025.1 Hellea balneolensis
GATGTCAGTGTCTCCCACATCGCCCAAGACAATGATATGAGCAATGACGCTTTGCTAGGTTTCCTGGGCCAAGCCCCGCACAGCGCCGAACAAGCAAAAGAATTTGGCTTGATCGACAAGCTGGGATATCTTGCTGACGCCAAAGATTATGCCAAGGAAAAAGCTGGCGACGGCGCATCTTTTCAAGACCTTATGGAATACGGCACAAAATTGAATATCGGCAGTCCGGTTATCGCCTTTATTGGCGGCCAAGGCGCCGTTGTTGAGGGCGGATCATCCGACGGCAGCAACCCGTTTAGCAATTCACTTTCCATGGGCAGCGATACCCTGTCGCGCGCATTTGCCAAAGCCGCCAAAGACAAAAGCGTCAAGGCCATTGTCTTTCGCGTCAACTCGCCGGGCGGTTCCGCTGCGGCGTCTGACCAGATTTGGGACGCGGTAAACCGGGCCAAAGACGCCGGTAAACCTGTTGTCATTAGCATGGGGCAATACGCCGCATCAGGCGGATATTATGTCGCCGCCAATGCCGACAAAATCGTCGCCATGCCCATGACAATTACCGGCTCTATCGGAGTTTACGGCGGGCATATTGTCCTGCGCGACACCCTTGGCAAAATCGGCTATAATATCGAGACGATTAACGCTGGCGGCGAATACGGCGCCGTTTATTCCGCTTTCGAACCGTGGAGTGACAACAACCGAGAAGGCTATCGCCGCTCTATGGCAAATATCTATGAGGACTTCACCACAAGGGTTGCCGATGGCCGCGACATCCCCCTGGAGCGCGTGCTTGAAATCGCCAAAGGTCGGGTTTGGACAGGCGAGCAGGCCAAAGAAATCGGCCTTGTCGATGAACTTGGCGGTTTTATGAAGGCTTTGGAAATCGCCAAAGAATTAGCGGAAATTGATCCAGAAGAAAAAGTGCGGATCAAAACCTTCCCCCGCCCCCTGACCACCCAGGAGCAGATCGAGCAAATCTTTAATGTCACAGCCCAGACAGCCGCCAGCATGGAAGAGTTACAACACTTAATCCAAACCCCAGAGTTCCAAGCCCTCATGAAAGCCCGCACCGCTCTTGACGCAAAAAACACAGCCCTACAGGCGCACATCCCTGAGATAAAGTAATGTCCGAAGGAATGAGGTCTATGGCTGAGATTAATTTTGATGCAGCACCTCACTGGAAGGCCACGCTTCAACACATTGGCACGGAAAACAACTCTGTTTTATTAATCGATAATTTCTTTAGCACACCTGATATTTTGGTTCAGCATGCCTGCACAAAATCTTTTGTGCGCAATGCCCCCTATTATCCAGGCATAAGGGCCGCCGTACCGGCGCCATATCTACGCGAGCTGAGGCAGCCGCTTAGCCAAGTATTGGTTGAAGTGTTCGATTATGGGCAGGGGGTTTCACTACAAGAATGCTATTACTCCCTCGTTACAACACCGGGTGAAGATTTAAACACGGTTCAAAGCTTGCCTCATATTGACGGCGGTGATGACAACAAAGTTGCGCTCTTACATTATCTTTGTGACGAAGCGCAGGGGCATGGCGGAACCGCCTTTTACCGTCAACGACGCACAAGCTTTGAAAGCGTTCCCAATGATAAATTCCCAGCCTATAAAGCCGCCCTGGAAGCGGACGTTGCAGAGTTTGGTATGCCAGAGGCCGGGTATTATTTTGAAAGCGATGAAAAATTTGAACGGATTGCTTATATACCGGCAAAGTACAATCGTGCCATTGCTTACCGAGGCGTCAATCTACACGCCGTTCATATCGGCCCGGATTTTCAATTTAGCGCAAATCCCGCCAAAGGGCGCCTGACGGTAAATACGTTTTTAAACCCGTTATCCGGCTGAATAAAATTGTTCAAAAGCTCAGTCGCTTAACGCCTTCAGCCTGATCACAACTTAAAGCCATTTTCCCATAAAAAAACGGCGGGCAAAAGCCCGCCGTCAAAGCTAATTATGCATATTTCTTTAGAAAGTTGCACTAACACGCATTGTGAACCGGCGCCCCAAAACTTCTGAGGTGCCAAAGTTACCAAATGATTCACGCAAACCACGACCCGGCGTACGATTAAATACATTATCTACATTCAACTGTACAAGAAGCGGCTTGTCATAATTATCCGAAAGCGTGGATAAATCATAAGAAATAGATGCATTGTGCATAAGGCGCCCACCTACACTGGTAATAATATTATCATTATCATCAGCGAAGAAGTTATTACCGGATGGACTAAACAAGTTGCGATCTTGCCACAATGTCCGCCAAAAGAAACGGAACCCATCTTTGGTGTAAGTAAGATCAACGGTTCCTGACCAGCGAGGATCACCAAAGCCGCCAACTACATTGTCAACCGGCTCAGCGTCAACAATTAGGGTTCGGTCGATAACATGGAAGGCATTAAGACTAATACCCAGACCTCCCCAGTCACCTCCTGGCTGACCACCCAGATATGCCAATGCATCAGCAACGTCAAATCTATAATCCGCAGCAATACTCAAAAACTGGTTTTCCGAACGATCAGAATTGGTTTGCCCGGATAAAAAGCTTTGTACTTCACCAGCAGCATCGCGT
The DNA here is from genome assembly GCA_003233025.1 of Hellea balneolensis. GTDB lineage: Bacteria > Pseudomonadota > Alphaproteobacteria > Caulobacterales > Maricaulaceae > Robiginitomaculum_A > Robiginitomaculum_A balneolensis_A. Next base: position 2,584 of record QIKS01000199.1, read on the forward strand.
GTAAAGGATGTACACACCACACTGGTAGGGTCAAAAACATCAGCATCAAAACATGCTTCCAGGTTTTGCTCCACGCTCCGTGCGCCGATAAGATCGTCAATATTAATGCTGATATAATCAACCGTTACGGTCAACCCCGAAACAAAGTCTGGCTGCAAAATCACACCCAACGTCCATGCGTTCGCCGTTTCATTGAGCAGGTTTGGATTACCACCCGTAAGTCCTTGTGCCGTAGCGTTAACAATTGCCGATTCGAAAGGCTGGACAATACCAGCAGCCGCACAATTGGCCGCCCTGTTAGGACCGTCATCAATAAACCGATCATCACAAGGATCGTCGGCAAAATCGAAGGCAGTAACGATAGGTTGGAATAATTCCGTTAGAGACGGCGACCGCACAGAACGCGTTCTATTACCGCGCACTGTGACCATTGAGATCGGAGATACACGCCCGCCCACTGTCCAAACCGTAGCGTTACCGGCTAAATTATTATTGATCTGGCGAATAGAACCTTCAGCCTCTGCATTATAGAGGAATGGAATCTTCATATCTGGGTGAACAAGCGGTAGATAAACTTCTCCAGAAAATTCTTCTGTAGAAAATGAACCACCAGTATCAGGTGTAGCCGCGCCACGTCCCAGACCCACTTCTCTCGCCCCACCACTGGCAAACAACGCACTTTCGCGGCGGGCTTCAAAACCGGCCGAAAATTGCAACCAACCCGCAGGTAGTTCGATTAATTCGCCAGCAATATTTGCTGACCATATCCGTTGCTCAATATCACTGAGAGCCACACTCCTTTGAATAACAAAGTCAAGCGCTTCCGGGGAAGCATTGTTTTCACCAAATATATTCAGGGGCTGACATGAGGTAATGTCTTCAGCGGTTTGATCTGTAACACCCGAACCAACAATGATACCACGTATTCCGGTATAATCAGCATTGCTCAAAACCCGGTTTGCAACGGCTATCACGCCCAAATCCAGCTGTACTTGACAGACAATATCACCAGCAGCACCGATTGAATTGTTTCCAACAGCTGCGATTGCATCGACATCTAATTGCGTTAGTCTATGCGCATCAATAGCGTTTAAAAAACGGATATCATTTAGTATGGGCGTTGTCGTGTCATTGGATGACTGGCCTGCAACACCATGAACATCCCAGTTAAAGTTTCTACCGGCAAATTCAAAATCACCTTCTAAACCTGCAGCAATGCGCCAGACAAAACTTTCAGAACTGCGTTCACCGCTATCTAACAGATCATTGTTAAAGCGCGACAGAAAGAAAGTATCTGTTGGCGCAAAACCAAGCTGATTTTCGAGCGTATTTCTAGCCTGCGCATTGATGAACGGATTGGATACAGAAATTTGTAACGCACCGCCAATATCATTATTGGGCGTCCCATCAAAAGCGAAAGTTTGGAATCCACCTTGATTAACAAGCTCATCAGCTTTTGTGTTGGCGAATTGTGCATCCGCCTTAAATTTGATGTGGTCATTGATTTCATAGCTTACAGTCGAACCAAAATTGATCCGCTCAAGTGGAGATTGAACTTGATTCGCTCGTGTAAAGAATTCAAATTGATTGCCACCCTGAGCAAAGAAAGCACTGGTGCCCGGAATTGCCCGACCTGCTTCAAAGTTAACCAAATCTCCATTGTTCGCGAACTGGAAGAAGTCTCCACCAAAACTACCCAAACCTAATGAAGGCAAGAACAAACGACCAGGCGAAATCACGCCACCATCGGTGAAAAGCTGAACAAATGAACCATTCCCGGTGCCGGCAACAGGATTAAACCGGCGAAAAACACCGTCAAGATCACCATCGCCATCCACATCAAAATCGGTAAATCCGGCTGTTCCCGCAGGAACTTCAGATAAAAACGGATCATCGGAAAAAATATCAGATCTACCAGTTTGGAGCAAGCCGGCCTGGTTGAAGTATTCGGCGGAAAATGTAACATTTGCCCTGCCGTCGGCCGAATTTACACCCGCAACGATTTGATACTGACTGCGACCGGCATCACCGCGCTCAGTTTCTCCGTAAAGCGCAGTCGCCTGCAGACCCTCAAAGTCGTCTTTGAGAGTAATATTGATAGTACCGGCAATCGCATCAGCACCATAAATCGGCGCGCCACCCACGCCAATAACCTCAATACGCTCAACAAGCGCGGCTGGAATGATGTTAAAGTCGACAGACAAACTACCGCCAGACACGTCAGATGACACAAAACGACGACCATTCACGACTGTCAAAGTTCTTTGCACACCAAGATTAAGGAAGTCGACGAAATTTGCACCAATATTCGCACCTTGGTTACCAAGAGGGTCGATACCACCACCAAATGCTGGTATTTCGGTGAGCGCATCAGCGATATTGGTAAAAGCACTTTTACTAAGAGTATCTGCGTCAATAACAGTTGTTGGAAACACAGTGTTCAAATCTGGACGACGGATCCGCGAACCGGTAACAACAACAAGATCTTCTTCTTCCACCACTTCAGCAACCTGCTGCGGTGCCACTGTCTCTACTGGCGCATCAGCATCTTGCGCATTGGCACTTACGGCACCAAACCCAAATACAAGACCAGACAACAATGTTGTCATCAGTAGTTGATTTTTATTTAATTTTCTCACGTTGAACCCCTTCAAACTGGTTTTTTCGTTTTTTATGGCACGCTCGCCATAACAATATCCCTGCGGACCGACTCCGAAGGACTTGTTGATGTCAATAACCGTTACCGAAAATTAATACAAGTGAGGATTTGACCTTATCTTTGCACCTCTCGTGTTTTTTTGCACCTGTTGCATAAAACACACAATCAATTTTTATAAAATTTGCTGGAACACATCTTAACGCTGACGTAGGTACGGTTTCGCATGTGTATATGCGAACAGAGTTATGGATTAGCATTGAGACATATATGCCTTCTTGGTTAAATGATTTTGAAATTAAAGGCCGCAGCATTACCGTCAAAGCTACGGGAGCGCGCTTACAGCTGGACAGGGAAACCATAGGTGAGTTTTTCGCCTGGCTGCCATTTTATCTGTCCGAAGCCCTGCGCAGAGGGTTGAGCGCACTGCTGCCCAAGCAGCGATTAAAGCTTGCCTATTATCCCGTCGCTCCCCGCCCCTGGTATCTGCTCTCGGTTACGGCACGGCGGGCTGGCACCAAAACTGTACGCGATTATGCCCGGGCGGACGCAGTGTTTTATTTTGAGGACAAAACCAAAACGCCGCCGCCGCAATTGCCCGGCGCGGCGACCGTCAGCGCAAAACTGTTTAATTTTGGCTGTTATGACATAAGTAAATCCCGCGTTGGCGAGGTTTTTGAGCAGGTATTTGGCTACCCGATCACCGTTGACCCGCAAACATATAAAGGCCTCATCGCTGTAAAATCCGAAAAAAACGGCGCCCATGACGGCTATGTGGCCGAAGGCCCTCTGCCGCGCAAGCCGGGCTGGGTCTATCAGCGCCTGGTCGATAGTTCCGTTGAAGGCAAATGGGGCGAGGATTTACGCTGCCCGATTATTGGCGGTGATATTCCGCTGATTTTCATCAAACGCCGCCCGCTCACAAAACGCTTCGCAAATGTTAACACAAGTGTGACTTTGCAAACCGTCGATGATCTTCTAAGTAAGGATGAACAAGACGGTTTAAAACGATTTGCTGCCGCCATGGGGCTGGACTGTGGCGGTATGGATGTCTTGAGGGATAAGCATAACGGTAAAATTTACGTGGTAGACGTCAATAAAACGGATATGGGGCCACCAACCAGCCTGCCCTTTAAGGACAAAAATAAAGCGACAAAAATTCTTGCAGCACGATTGCTAAGGCTTATACAGGACGGAAATTAGAAAACTTATTTATTATGACCACGATTCCATTTGTAAGAAATTTCGAATTTGAATATGGCGAGGCCCAAAGCCTCAGCCCCCTGGTCACGCGTGTCACCGCCAATAATCCTGGCCCCTTTACCTTTACCGGCACCGGCGTGTTTATCATTGGCACGGACGAAGTAGCGGTTCTAGATCCTGGCCCGGTTTCCCCCGATCACAAAAAAGCGCTAGACGCAGCCCTGGTCGGCAAAACCGTCACCCATGTGCTGGTGACCCATCACCATATTGACCATTCGCCTCTGGCCGCTCCTTTGGCAAAACAGCACGGATGCAAGGTCTACGGCTTTGGCCAACAACCTCGCCAGCCCGACGGCGGCGAGATCCGCCTGGAAGCCGGCGACGACCTCTCCTTTAAGCCCGACGTGGAAATCCGCTGCGGCCATGTCTTTCGGGGCAAAGGTTGGACATTGGAAGCCATCCACACGCCGGGACACACATCCAATCATATGTGTTATGCCTTACATGAAGAAAACACCTTGTTTTCCGGCGATCATATTATGGGTTGGTCAACCAGTGTCGTCAGCCCGCCGGACGGGGACATGGGCGATTATTTGCGCTGCCTTGAAGCCGTCAAAGACAGAAATTTTGATATTATTCGCCCGACCCACGGCCCTGCAATCACAGATGTCAGACCATTTTTACAAGCCTATATCGACCACAGACACGACCGCGAAAAGCAAATTTGCACCGCTCTGGAAGCCGGGCTAAACCGTGTCTGTGATATGGTGGCAAAAATCTATGTTGACGTCGACAAACGCCTGCACCCTGCCGCCGCCCACAGCGTCCTGGCCCACCTCATCCATATGTGCGAAACGGGCCGCGTCACCTGCGACGGCGATTTGACATTAAAGTCTGAATACGCATTAGCCTAATTGGCTTAACCAGAGACCTTATCCAGAAATTTGCGCACACGCGCCGCATTGGCACCAAGGTCGGAACCACCTACCCGGCTGATGGAGCGGATATCAATATGGCTGCCGCCACCTTGCGCCGCCCGGATGCGGATGACCACATCATCTTTAAACCCGAACCAAAATGTTGTCGATGTCGCTTCTATCATACCCT
>QIKS01000220.1 GCA_003233025.1 Hellea balneolensis
AGCTGGCGGTTTGGCCGGATATGATGACGGGTTTGGCGGTGTCGAATACGGCTTTGGCGGCGGCTTACAAATCCGTATCGGTGACAAGAGCAGCCATGCTTCCTTCGGCATAGCAGCCGCCGTGTCAGGCAGCACTTACACCGCGAGGATACAGGCACGGATTGGCGGGTAGACGATTGAGGGTATTCCCAATACTTTGATCACTTCGTCGCCGAAATGATTGATTGCTTTTACGGCTATGGGGCCTGTTTTGGGGCGGGGGAATGGGCGGCATAAACCGTGGTTTAGGCTGTCCCAGACCTCTTTGTTAATCTCTACTTTCAAGCTTGTCTTGAGCCTTGTTGTTTCTGTATATTTGGGAAAGCCGGCATCAAAGGCTACAACAAAACCCTAATATGATAAGCTGGTGCGGCCGAGAAGTTGGTGGGTTTGTTTCCTTAGGTCGCCTAACCTTGCACATGTAATAAACAAGGTTATCCTCAAGGTAGACATTGACTTTGGGGGCCTATTCATAATTTACCTATGTGATGCACAAATCTATGAGCCAAGACCTTATTTAACATAAGTTTTTTGGTGGTAGGTTTGAAGGAGTACGGGCAGTAATATCCATGTTACAGCGAGGCAGGACAGGAAACCTATGATGGCGAGAATGCCCATTGAGCGCAGGCCGCCCATTGAGGCGGTGATCATGCCGCCAAATCCGATTAGGGTTGTCAGGGTGGTGAGAACGGCAGCGCGGCCTGTTGTGTTCATGATATTAGGTATGTCGGCCCGCGCGCCTGCGTTTTTGAAACGGTGGAAAATGTGAATGCTGTTGTCGACTGAAATACCAACCAGCGAAGGTAAGATCACCATATTCATAATCGATAATGAAGGCCCGAAGGCACCCATAATGCCGACCGTGATAAGGATGCCAAGCAATGGCGGGGTCAAGACAATCAAAGTCCCCTTGAAGCTGCGGATGAACAAAAATACCAATAGTATTGTAGTTATTATGACCAGAGAAACGGCCTTGAGTGCATCGGCTTTCATCAGCGCCAGCATTTCAACAAATATGAAGCCTTCAGAGGCGCTGTAATATGTCCGGTCGTTGACGTTAAAGCTTGCGACATCATCATAATATTGTTGTGCGAGCTGGTTGTCATCCAAATCCACTGCGTTTTCAATATACATCAGATAGCCTTGCGTATTGTCCGCGCCCAGATAAGTACGCCGCAGCGCTTGCGGTAAATCCGCAATATTAAGATCATCAATAGACAGATAACCTATGCCCGCCTTATATTTTTCCGGGTCAAGTTCCTTTAGGTTTTCGGCTCTTGTTTCAAGGCGGCGAATGACCTCCAGGCGCCGGGCCTGACTTTCCTGGCTTGGCACAAAATCGAGAAGGCTGGAGATTTTCCTGATGGTCGGCGTGTCAATATCAGCGGTTATCTTTTGTTTAAAATATTTATCAATGGCAATCATTTCGTCCTGGGTTTGAACGAGTATGATGGCGCGGGAATTGCTGGTTTTTAGAACTTGCTTTGCGGCTGTTTTAGAGGCGGTATAACTGGTGGGCAGACGCGCTTCCAGATTTTTCATGTTTTGTTCGAATTGCATTTTCGGCGCAAAAACCGATGCGAATACCACAAGCGCCACCACAGTAATTAAGATAGTGCGGCGATGCTCAAGTGGATTAAAAAACCTCGAAAACGGTAAAGGCTTTTCCCTTAGCTTCGTTTGTTTGTCCGCCTTCCAGCCCATTTTTTCCAAAGCAATCAGTAACGCCGGGAACACCGTGTACATGGAGATAAAGATCAAAATAATCCCGCTGCCAGCAATGAAACCAAATTCAGTGAAAGCCCGAAATTCTGTCAACATCAGCGCAAAGAAACTACTCGCTGTCGTCAGTGCTGCCATCAAGGATGCGCTGCCTGTTTGTTCGACCACAGTCCTCATGGCCTGCTCGGGAGACGCCCCTTTGCACCTCTCCTCGCGGTAGCGGCTGAAATTATGGATGCCAAAATCTATGCCAAGGCCAAACAAAATAAGGGTGAGAAACACTGTAATTAGATTGAGGCTACCAATGGTTGCGGCGGCCACACCCAATGTCCAGACAATGCCAATAGCCAGCGGGATAAATATGGCAGGGATAACGGCAAGGCTGCGATATGAGAGCACAAGCAAGAGCGTGATGAGAACAAGGGCGCTTAACAGGCCGCGTTTCAAATCACCAATAATGGCATCAAATTGCAACACCGTGCTGGCAATGCGGCCCACGACTCCGGTTTGCAAACTGTCGTCATATTGGTCTCTCGCCAAATCATTTACAACATTGTGCGCATCGCTCACCATATGTTTGCTCACTGTGAGTGAGTCCATACCCGGCTTTGGCCAGACAATTAAAACCGCCGTTAAGCCGTCTTCGGAAATAAATTCCCGTCTGGTTTTTGGCGTCGTCGCGAGCTTGCTCTGTAGTTCATCGATCCGGTCTTGGTCAAAATCTGCGTTGGAATTGCCACTGAGCTTTTCACCGCTCAATGTAAATGTCACCTCGGTGCCAAATATGTCGGCCAGTTTTTGCGCCATGAGTGTCGGGTAGGCTTCATCAATATCGCGCTCGATTTGTAAAAGCTCTTCAAGGCTCAGCAACAGTAATTTGTGTTTCTCCAGGGTTTCGATGTCTTCAAAGTACTGACTGGACTGAACCCAGTCCCGTGTGTCGATTATACGCTTTACCTGTTTGAGAAACGCAAGCGATGTGTCCGGGTCGTTTGATCGGGCCACAATTTGTATGGAGGCAAAACTGCCGGTTTTCTCAAGGGCTGCATTTAATGTCTGCACACTCTTGGCACCTTTGGGCATCAATGCTTCTATGCTCGTGGACACATTGATCGACATTGCAGAGCGAAATGCAAAGCCGGTGACAAGTGCTGCGACGACAAGAATGAGGAAGGCACGGCGACAAACGATTGCCGCCCACCAATGTGCGAAACGCGAGATCATGGGCGTTTGGAGGTCAAGATAAAAATTGCAAGTTGAACCAGTTGTGTCATGGCTGTGGCCGCAAGGAGCATGGCGCTGACCTGCAGGGCAGCGCCGCCTGCAAATCCGGCGAGCGACAAACCGACACCGAGAAACACAAGGTCTCCATTAGGCAGTCCCGGTATGCGCTTGACCAAAGTCTGCACCGTAAGAAACATAAGCCAGGTCAGGACCGGGGTGGCCGGAAGCGCACTGGCCCATTGGGCCACTTGCAGGCCTGCCACCACCAACACTTTACCGCTATGCACGGCTGTCACTTGCACAAGTTTCAAGGGCGGCAATGCGCTCAAGCGGCGAAAGAACAAAATCACAAGGGCATAAATAATAAGGCAAATAACAACAAACCCGCCGATAAGAACCGGAGACAAATCCCAAAGTTTTTGCAAAATATCGGGCTTGCCGAAAATAAATAGAGCGGCGACAAGCAATATTGCCCAGCTATTGGACACCAGCGCCGAAACCAGATTATTGTCTTTCACCGCAATCAGGGCCCGCCGCTGATCAAATCCGGGCTGGTTCGCCAATTTTCCAACAAGATAAGCCTCGCCCGTATAGCTGACGAGCGCATCATTATACACACGTTTGCGGCTAAAAATTTTCAGACCATTTGCAATTCGCTTGCCCGTGATCAGGCGGTAGTTCAAAGTTTCAGACAATGGCACTGTCAGGAATATTGCTACCGAGAAAAGATAGAATAATGGCGAAGCGGGTAAATGCCCCGCAATGTCCGTCCAGCCGATTTGCGTAAGCCGGTAAAAAAGGTAAGCAATGATCGCAGCCAACATAATCCGCCGTGCCCAAACAAGCCTGTTTCTCCAACGCCTTGTATTGGCATTTTTTGTTATGCGCCCGGCCCATATTGATAGGTGATTACCAACAGGCTCTAACCCGCACAGCGGGGTTTTTACACGATGTGTTTTCATGTTTTGTGAATATCTATTGGTTGATAGTTCCTGTCCAACATGGCCGTTTGCAGCAGGTCTAGTTTCTCAAGATAGGGGACGAGTTTATCAAGATGGTCGGTTTGAATAAACAAGGCTCCGGCATTGACGCTATCTCTATATCCGCGTTCATTATCGGAAAACCCCATATTATTGCAAAACAAATGAAGGTTGGCGCTGTGAATGGCCCGCGCGGCCTTGAAGCTAAATGATAAACGGCGCAGTCCCATAATCTCCAAAGGAAATGTAGTGGACAGAATTTTGGTTTTTTTAACGCTAATATAATGTGGCCTTAATGCATATTGCGGGCATAGGGATTGCAGCATTTTGAAATGGTGACGCCTGGCAAAAATAGTGACCAATTGACCGGAAGCAAATCCCTCTTCCTGCAAAATATTTGCCAGGATCTCTGCCGAATTTTTCGGGCCACCCTTGAAATCCAAATCAACGATAAACCGGCCTTTGACATTGCGTAAAGCCTCACGAAGGGTCGGAACTTTCTCGCCTGCGAACTCGGGGGCAGTGCCTATGCTAGCGTCCAGTAATTTAATTTGGTCCAATGTCAAATTCTTCACCCGCCCACGGCCATTTGTTGTGCGGTTTACCGAGCCATCATGCATCAACACAAAATGACCGTCTTTTGTACATCTTATATCAAACTCGATAGCCCGCGCTCCCAAAGCATAGGCGGCCTCATGGGAAGCCAATGTGTTTTCAGGCGCAAATTTTTTGGTGCCGCGATGGCCCACCGCAATAATTTTTGGTTGGTTTGAAACATTTCTGTTTTGTGTGTTCATACTGCGTAGATTAACCCGAGGCTTTAGTTCAAGCAGTCTTTTAAGTCGCGTCGTGCCTTTACCCGCTGCAATAATCAGACCGTTTTTGATTTGAGATATCAATGTCTTACTCCGCCGCCGCGTTCGCTGACGCTTTTGCACTGCCGATCACATCCCTGTATTGGCTCAGCAAATTTGGCATGATGCGTTCCCAGTCATAGGTCGCACTGGCGCGCCTCGCGTTCTGACCCATCCGCCGTCGCAGGGCATTGTTGTAACAAAGCTCGGCAGTCCCGTCAATCCAGGCTAGGCTATCGATGCTCTCCACAAGCAAGCCGGTTTCTCCGTGCCGCACAAGATCGGTACTGCCCGTGGCCTTCAAACAGACCGTGGCAAGGCCGGACGCCATAGCTTCCAAAGTCACATTGCCAAATGTTTCTGTCAGGCTCGGGTTGATAAACAAATCGCTGGAAGCATAGGCCCGCGCCAAATTATCACCAGACAAATGTCCGGTCATCACTGCGTTGGGCAAATGCTTGCGCACAGCCTTTCTCTCCGGGCCTTCCCCGACCACCAGCGCCTTCACAGGTAGTCCGCGAGAGGCAAGCGCTTTGATCAGCAAGGCAAAATCATCCAGGCCTTTCTCGCGCACAAGCCGGCCAACAAAGCCTAGTACTATTTCGCCGTCCCCGAACCCAAGGCTACGCCGCCACTGCGTATCGCGGTGCGCAGGATTAAATTTTTTCCGGTCAACACCGCGGCTCCACAGGCGCATATTGTCTCCAATGATCCCATCTTTGATCAACGCCTCACCTACTGAACGGCTAGGCACATAAACATGGTGACAACGATCATAAAATTGGGCCATTTTTTTGCGGCAATAGGCTTCTGCCCAACCCACACCGTAATAGCGCAAATAGGTGTCGAACCGTGTGTGGAAAGAGGCGACTGTCGGGACGCCGAGCACCTCGGCAAATTTCAAGGCGGAATGGCCGAGCACATCGGGCGCGGACAGATGAAAAAGATTGGGCCGAAAAGCCCTGATCTGGCGTTTAAGTTTGTCAGAAAGCCCGAACCCGATACGGTATTCGCCGCGTCCGGGAACAGGGACGGATCCGACTGAGATTAATGTTCCCGCAGGCTTGAAAGCCGGTCTTGGGGATGTCGGCGAATAAACCAACACGTCTGCGCCTTGCCGCTCCAGATAGGAAACAAGTTTATTTAGGGCCATATTGGCCCCATCCGTGACATAATTATAATTGCCCGAAAACAGCGCTATGCGCATTTTTGTTGTCATTCTCCAGCCCCGAAAATTGTTCAATAACTGTCATGTCAATGACAGGTCTTTGACAAGTTCACACACCGTGGTTACCATAACACATTGTACTGTACAAGCTGCGGTTAACTCAAAGATTTGAGAGCGGGGACAAAGTTGGATGGCAAAGGTATTGACCCTATGCGACTTAACGCAGTCCTATTCTGTCAGCGGCGGCGGTATCCGAACCTATCTTGAACAAAAGCGCGCCTTTATAAATTCCAACACGCCCCACCGCCATGTCTTGATCATCCCTGGTGCCCGTGACCGCATGAAGACTGAAGGCCGCCACACGACAATTGAAATTGCTTCACCCCGGGTTCCCGGCAGCCCGAACTATCGGTTACTATTGCGCTCACGCGCCGTCGTAAAGGCTTTGCGCGCCCAACGGCCCAACATCATAGAATGTCTCGACGCCTATAACTTACCCTGGGCCGCAATTGCCTATCGGCGCGAAGCCCCAGATGTAAAACTGATTGCCGGTTACAGGACAGATTTCCCCACTGTTTATGTGGAAGAGATTGCCCGTAAATTTATCGGTCGCCGCCTCGCGGGAAAGCTAAAACATCGGGCCTACAAATATGCAGGAAAGCTTTATAGCCGCTTTGACGGAGTGTATGCGCTGAATGCGGACATGGCGCAAAAACTTGAAGATTTAGGCACGGGCGCGGTCAATATTTTACCGCTCGGCACAGATTTAAAGATGTTCCACCCCAATAAACACGATGCAAATTGGCGCGAGAGTATCGGCGCAATGCCTGAAGATCCAGTCCTGATCTATGCCGGGCGGATTGACAAGGAGAAACAAGCGGACATGGTTTTAAATGCTTTCTTACGTCTACCCAAATCAATGAATGCATCATTGGTCATGCTGGGCGACGGCGGGTTGAAAGACAGTTTGATACAAAAATCAGCGGGCGAACGTGTCCATTTTCCGGGGTTTATCACAGACCGCAATCAGCTCGCCGCAATGCTGGCGTCCAGCGATATTTATGTGTCGGCCATGGCCTATGAGACTTTCGGTATTTCAATCATCGAAGCCCAGGCTTGCGGTCTTGCTGTAGTCGGGGTGAACGCCGGCGCCATGCCAGAGCGCGTGCTACCTGACCTGGGTCTGCTCGGCCCCATAAGTGACGTGGACGCAATGACTATGAATATAGCTTCAATCTGGAATTCAGGAAATATATACAAAATTAAGCAAGCTGCAAGGCAGCATGTAGAGACACATTTCTCGTGGCCAAAAACTTTCGAACATCTCTTTGGGCATATCTATACTAGGGCAACAACTTTCAAGATTATTTGAAAACAACAACCAAAACCCGAATGTCTGCTTGAGGTGGTCCTGATTGATTGGACAGTTTGGCAGCTTAGTTAAGGTGTGTCATG
>QIKS01000173.1 GCA_003233025.1 Hellea balneolensis
GCCAGATTAACAATCGTCTTGTCTTTATGTCCCTCTAAATCTTGCACCAAGGCATCGGATATGCTGCGGCCCCAAAATTGATAAAGGTTTCCCCCGCGCCCGGTTTCAAGCTTGGTGCCCATTTCCAATCTATGGGGCTGGATGATATCCATAGGTTTTAAAACCCCGTACAGCCCGGAAAGAATTCGCAAATGGCTTTGGGCAAATTGAAGACTGTCTTTATCCAAACTCGCCGCGCTTAGCCCGTGATAAACATCCCCGTCAAATGTTAACGCTGCCGGTTTGGCACTATTGCTTTGGCCGTTCAAATTAAAAGCTTTGTAGCGCTGAGCATTAAGATCGGCCAAATTATCCGACAGCTTCATCAGTTTTTTGAGATCGCCTGCCGATTGTTTCTTCGCAGCCCTCGCCAAAATTTTCGTCTGTGCCAGCAAGCCCGGCAAGCTCGGCTCTAATAGCGTCGTTACAGGGTCCAGGTTTAATTTTTTAGCTGGCGAGATGAGGGTGAGCATAATAAACTTTCTGTGGGCGAGGGCTTTTGTCTACAGCAGCAAGCGGTCGAAATCAATCCAAACTCCTATACCTCCAACACCCTGGGGTTCATAATATTATCTGGATCAAGCGCCTTCTTAATTTGGCGCATTGTGCGTAATTTTGTCGGGTCAGCTCTCTTTTGTAGCTGAGCTGTTTTTAAAATTCCGATGCCGTGTTCGGCGGAGATCGAGCCGGCGAGAGCATCAACAATATCATAGACAATATCGTTAATTTGTGGCTCCAATGCCATGAATTTTTCGCCGGACATGTTTTCTGGTTGGCCGATATTATAGTGGATATTGCCGTCACCAAAATGGCCAAATGAGAGGGGGCGACAGCCGGGGACATGTTTGAGGACGGCTAAATCGGCGCGGCGGATAAAGTCGGGGACGCGGGTTATCGGGACGGAAATATCGTGTTTGATGGTAGCACCGATGGGCTTTTGCGCGGCGGATATATTTTCGCGCAAGGACAGAAGCTTGTCGGCTTCCGCGCCGTTTTTGGCGATAACGGCGTCTGTAATGACGCCAGCTTCCAAGGCGGCGGCCAATATGTTTTCACACCAGTTTTTAAGGGCAGATTGTTCGAACTCCCATTCTATCAAAACATAGTACGGTGCGGGCTTGGCGAACGGGTTGGTCTGGCCGGGAATGTAGCGGGTAACATAATCAAGCCCGATACGCGCCATCAGCTCAAACATGGATAAATGACCGCCGCCTCGGGCCATGCCCAGTAATTGCAAGGCTTTTGTCGGGCTTTCCAGGGCGACCAAAGCGCGCACAATTGTTTGCGGCTTGGGGGAAAGTTTGAGCGTTGCGGCGGTGATAATGCCGAGCGTACCTTCCGCCCCGACCAAAAGCCGGGACAAATCATACCCGGTATTATCCTTGCGCAAGGTGTTCAGGCCGTGAAAAATTGAGCCGTCCGCCAGCACGGCTTCCAAGCCGAGCACAAGCTCCCCAGCCGTGCCGTATTTAAGCACATGCACCCCGCCCGCATTGGTGGCAAGATTGCCGCCAATGGTGCAGCTTCCTTGCGAGGCCAGGCTTAAGGGGAACAAAACCTTTGCCTTACTGGCCGCCTCTTGCACGGCTTGCAAGGTAGCGCCTGCGCCGCAAACAAGGCTCATATCATCGAGATTTGGCGTGCTGACTTTGTTCATACGCAGGGTTGAGAGTAAAACCTCGCCTTGAGGAATTTGGCCGCCAACCAATCCGGTATTGCCGCCTTGGGTGGTGAGGGGGGTTTTGTGGGCGGCGCATATTTTGACCATATCTGCGGTTTCGCTTGTCGTGCCCGGCAGCAATAAGAACGGGGTTTGCCCCTGCCAACGGCCGCGCCATTCTTGTAGGTAGGGGGCGATAATATCCGGGTCTTCGCTCCAGCTTTTGGGGGGCAGAACCTGCTTTATCTGGTGGATACATTCTTTCACGGCGCGGCGCGCCCAAAGGAAAGACCGTCAAAGGGCGCGAAATTTTGGGGCGGGATAGCGCCTTCTCTGAGCAAGACGGCACCGTGTTCACCCAGTTCGATGATCGTGGATCCAACATTAGTTTTGCTGGCGCCGCCGTCGAGGATGAGGGGTAATTGATCGCCAAATGCTTTATAGACGTCCTGGGCATTATGGGGGTTGGGATGGCCGGAGATATTGGCGCTGGTCAGGACAAGGGGGTGGTTAAACCCTTGGGTTTTAAATGCGACGGCCCAGGGGCAATCAGGATGTCGCAAGCCGATCGTCTTGCCGACACCTTTAATGCGGGTGTGTTGCTTTATCGGTAAAACAAGGGTGAGCGGGCCGGGCCAAAATGCGTCCATCAGAGCTGCGGCCAAGGGCGAGACATGGGCGATTTTTCGCGCTTGCTGCTTGCCAAAAACACAAATGCTGGGCGGTTTGCTCAAGGGGCGGTTTTTGAGGGTGTATATTTTTGTTACGGCCTTGTCGTCATGGGCCAGGGCGGCCAGACCATATATGGTTTCTGTAGGCAGGGCGACGATCTCTCCGGCGCTTAAGTGCTTAAGTGCGCGCTCATAGCCCTGTTTGTTGGCCTTAACCAGCACGGTTATGCTTCGTTAAATTCGGCTTCGATGGTCAGGGAAATTTCGTCGCCGATGCCGAAATTTATCAAATGAGTGAGGCCGAATGCGGAGCGGTTAAATTTGGTTGTGGCGGAAAACCCCAAGGTTTTTCCCTTATGGCCAAAGGATCTCCCAGCGCCGTTAAACACGGTCTCCAAAGTGATGCTTTGGCGCTGCCCGCGAAAGGTAAGGTCGCCAATAATGTGGCCGCTATGCTCGCCGGTGATGATGATTTTGGTGGAGATAAAGCTGATCTCACCAAAGGTGTCGCCGCCAAAATAAGCTTTCTTATTGGCGATTTCTTGGTCAAATTCGGCGTCCCCCGTATTGACGCTTTGGGGGTCAATACGAATGTCAACGAAACTACGCTCAGGGTTTTTGGGGTCAAAGCTAAGTTGGCCGCTAATCGTATCAAACCGGGCGGAATAATTGGAAAGCCCGGCATGTTTGACACTCCAAATCACCGAGGTATGGGCCGGGTCAAGAATGTAATTGCCGGGACGCACCTCGCTTGTTTCAAGCTTGGGCGGTGTGTAACACGCACCGAGCAATACAAGGACCAAGAGCATCATTATGGTTTTAAAGGTCATTTTCATATCCGTTGAACTGTGCGCATATGTCCGATATTACAGGAAAGATAATTGATTGTATTGCTTTAATTTTTCATAGATAAGGGCGATAGAAATTTGAAGGTTTTACATGTCATCAACATCATCCAAAACAGAGGCTCCGTCCGCGAAGCCCAAAAAAACATTTCGCCAGATGGTTGTCGAGGAATTGAAATTCATCGCCGGCCTGCTTGTCTTCCTATTTGTGTTTTTTAATCTGGTTTTCGGTCATTATAAAATCCCCAGTGAAAGCATGCAGCCGACTTTGGAAGTGGGCGACCATCTTTATGTCAGCAAATTTTCCTACGGGTTTAGCCGCCACTCCCTGATTTTGGGCCTGCATAAATTGCCGTTTTTGAAAGATGGCCGGATTTTTGCCAAAATGCCCAAGCGCGGCGATGTTATTGTGTTTCGCCACCCTGTGTCGTCGCAAGTCATGATTAAGCGGCTGGTTGGCTTGCCTGGTGATCAAGTGCAAACCAGACAGGGGCGGCTTTATGTCAATGGGGCATTGATCGATAGGACTGACCGTGAACAATTTTCTTATCGCGAGCACCGGGGCAATGTGACGGAAATATCGGCTTATCAGGAAATCCTGCCCGGTGAAAAGCGCGCTCACGGGATTTATGAACGCAATGATTTTGACCGGCTGGACAATACCGGGCCATTTATCATTCCCGACGACAAGTTTTTCTTTATGGGTGATAACCGCGATAATTCCCAAGACAGCCGTGCGCCGGGCGGGCCTGGGTTTGTGCCTTTTGATTATCTTATTGGTCGCGCCGAAATGATGGTCTATTCTCTTAAGCGCTGTAAAAAAGAAGAGGGGTTACGATGCCCTGGATTTCGCGCTTTTAAAAAGCTTTAATATGCCAAAAGACATTATAATCCTGGCAAGACACGGTGAACCGGCCCTTTCGCGCAAGGAAAAATTGAACTGGCGCGGCTATAAATATTGGTGGCGGATGTATGATGAGGGCGGGCTGGTTGTCGGTCAGGACGCGCCGCAAATCATCAAGGATTTGGCCCGGCAGGCGGATATTGTCGTCGCCTCGCCCTTAAAACGCGCCGTAGAGACGGCGACATTGGCCAAAGGCGGCCCGCCAGATTTTCTCGAAAATTTGTTGGTAGAAGCCCCCTTGCCGCCGCCCAATTTTGGCTATTTGCGGCTGGGGCCACGAACGTGGGGCGTGGTGGCACGTATCAGTTGGATGATGGGGTTTTCCGGTGAAGGCGAAACACAAAAACAGGCGAAATTGCGCGCCCAAGACGCCGCAGAGGTCTTGTCAAACCATGCCAAAGACGGCAAAATGGTTTTTGCTGCCGGCCATGGCTGGTTTAACCGGATGATCCGCCCCGGTCTTCTGGTGCGCGGATTTAAATGTGTGGAAGATCATGGTGATTTGCATTGGAGCTATCGCCGTTATGAACGAGAATAGATATGTCAAAACAAAATAATCAAGATTTAAGCACGGTTAGCTTTGAAGCGGCGCTCGGCGAACTGGAAGACATTGTCGCCCGGCTTGAACGCGGTGATGCGCCTTTGGAAGAAAGCATTGATATTTATGAGCGCGGCGCTTTGCTCAAAAAACATTGCGAGGACAAACTTAAATCCGCCCAGCTTAAGGTCGATAAAATCGTGCTGGGCGCGGATGGGCAGGTTGGAGCAGAGCCGCTTGATCCACAAGAATGACCTTTGAGCAAAGACTGGGCCATGTGGCTTCCACTATGGAAGATGTGCTGGCACGGGTTTTGCCAAAGCCTGAAGGTCGCCAAAAAATAGTCATGGAGGCCATGCGCTATGCAAGTTTGCAAGGCGGCAAACGGCTGCGACCATTTTTGCTCGTCGAGGCGGCGCGGCTTATGGGCGGCGCGCAAGAACCCGGCGACGGGATTTGGCTGGCCGCTGCCGCTTTGGAATGTGTGCATGTGTATTCCCTGATCCACGATGATCTGCCCTGTATGGATGATGACGATATGCGCCGGGGCAGGCCAAGTGTGCACAAAGCTTACGGCGAAGCCATTGCGGTTTTGGCTGGAGACGGGCTGTTAAGTTTTGCATTTGAAATCCTGGCGCAGGACGCGCTGCATGAAGACAGTGCGCTGCGCTTGCGCCTGGTTGGGGAATTGGCGCGCAGCAGTGGTGTGCGCGGCATGATCGGCGGGCAAGTTATTGATATCCAAATGGATAATACCCCCGTTGACGAAAATACTGTGCGCCAATTACAAGCGTTAAAAACCGGAGCTTTGATCAATTATGCCGTCTTGTCCGGTGGCCGGTTGGCCGGAGCGGCGGCAGCGGATTTGGCAAACCTTGAAGGCTATGCCAATGCTTTGGGGCTGATTTACCAAATCAGCGACGACATTTTGGACGCTGACGGCGACGCCCATCAAGTGGGCAAAGCCGTGGGCAAAGACGCTGGTCTTGGTAAAGCCACATTTGTCTCCCTATACGGGCTTGACGGTGCGAAAAGCAAAGCCTTTACCCTTGGCGAGCAGGCCAAATCTGCCCTGTCTGGTTACGGCGAGAAAGCGGAGACACTCAAGCAGGCCGTAGATTTCATCTTAAGCCGCAAAAAATGAGTGTCAGGGCGCGATAAAACAGGATATGGTTATATTATGGCTGATAAAACCCAACTTTTAGACGGTGTGAACCTGCCTGCGGATATTCGCGGGTTTTCAAAAGAGCAACTCAAACAATTGGCCGATGAAGTGCGGGCGGAAGTTATTGATGCTGTGTCCGTCACCGGCGGACATTTGGGCGCAGGACTGGGCGTTGTCGAGCTTACCGTCGCCCTGCATCATGTGTTTGAAGCACCTAAAGACAAAATCATCTGGGATGTCGGCCATCAATGCTATCCTCACAAAGTGCTAACCGGACGTAAGGACAAGATGCGTACTATTCGCCAAGGCAAGGGCTTGGCCGGGTTTACCAAGCGCAAGGAAAGCCAATATGATCCGTTCGGCGCAGGTCATGCCTCGACGTCAATTTCGGCAGGCTTGGGCTTTGCCGTGTCCAGAGACTTGCAAGGCGAGGACAATCATGTGGTCGCGGTTATTGGCGACGGGGCGATGTCGGCGGGCATGGCTTATGAAGCCATGAACAATGCCGGCGGTATGGATGCGCGGCTCATTGTCATTCTTAATGATAATGATATGTCCATCGCCCCGCCCGTTGGCGGCATGTCGGCTTATTTGGCGCGCATGGTTTCCTCCAGAGGTTACCGTAAATTGCGCGGGATTGCCAAGGGCATGGTGGAGAACATGCCCAGACCGATTAAATCTACGGCGCGCAAGGCGGAAGAATATACCCGCGGCATGGTCACGGGCGGCACATGGTTTGAGGAGCTGGGCTTTTATTATGTCGGCCCGGTTGATGGCCATGATCTGGATCATTTATTGCCGGTGCTCAACAATGTCAAAGCCATGAAAGCCGGGCCGGTGCTTGTCCATGTGGTGACACAAAAAGGCAAAGGCTATCAACCGGCCGAAGAAGCGGACGATAAATATCACGGCGTCTCCAAATTTAATGTGGTGACGGGTGTGCAGAAAAAAACCCCGGCTAAAGCCCCGTCTTATACGCGGGTATTCGCCGATGCGCTGATGGCCGAGGCGAAGGCGGACGAAAAAATTGTCGCCATCACAGCCGCTATGCCGGGCGGCACCGGGCTTAATCTCTTCGCCGAGAAGTTTCCAGATCGGTGTTTTGATGTCGGCATAGCCGAGCAACATGCTGTCACCTTTGCCGCCGGACTTGCGGCGGACGGTATGAAACCGTTTTGTGCTCTTTATTCAACGTTTTTACAACGGGGTTATGACCAGCTAGTCCATGACGTGGCCATTCAAAATCTACCCGTGCGGTTTGCCATTGACCGGGCCGGGCTTGTCGGCGCCGACGGGCCGACCCATGCAGGCTCCTTTGATATTGGCTATATGGGGGCTTTGCCGGGGATTGTGTTTATGGCGGCCAGCGACGAGATTGAACTGACCCGCATGGTTGCAACCTGCGCCTTAATCGATGACAGGCCGAGCGCCTTTCGTTTTCCGCGCGGAGAGGCTTTGGGGTTGGAAATTCCAAAAACCATCACGCCTTTGGAAATCGGTAAAGGCCGTATTGTCAAACAAGGGACGAGCGTGGCGATTTTATCTCTGGGCACGCGGCTGGCCGAGGCTGTGGCT
>QIKS01000303.1 GCA_003233025.1 Hellea balneolensis
GGCGCAGGCGGCCTTGGGTTAAGAGGCGGTCAGAGCGCGACACAATATGGCGCGGCACAATACGGCGCTGCATCATTTGGCGGCGGGCCGCAATATGGCGGTAGATATGGCCATAACGGGCACGGCGGTGGAACATTACTCGCAGCCAATGCTCCTTACGGCGGCGCCTTAGGCGGGCAATATCGTGGCGCTCAACAAATCGGTAGGCAGAACGTGCAATTTGCCAATGCTGGTCAATTTGCCAATGGCGGTCAATACGGCGGTGTGCAAACCGTGCAGGGTGCTCCGATTTATGTGCCCCAACCTTATCCTGCTTATTATAATGCTGGTGCGGAATGTTGCGGGCCTTTGCGCGGCGGTGCGGCCTTGCCATTTGGAATTGAAGCGGGAATTGGAACAGAATTTGGCTTTGGTGGTCAAATATTCCCCGGCGAAGTCGAGCGGATAGCGCCGGGCAGCGGATTTTTAATCTCTGCATTGCCTACCATTAGCTTTAACGATGCTTATGACGAAGCCGTTCACTATTCTGGTGCCGCTACCTATGATATAAGTCCGAGTACAACGCTCATTGGTCAATTAGGATATTCCAGTGCCGACGGAAACCTTTTGCAGGTTGGAACCATTGACGACGGCGCGGGGACAAGTGAAGATTTGTTTGTCCAGTGGAGCGATAAGGAACAATGGACATTAGAAGGCGGTGTTCGGCAGTATTTTGGCGGCTGGAATAACGGCACCTCCGGTGTTCGGCCTTATGTAACTGCCACTGGTGGTTTCACACACGACAGTGCTATAGATGTTACGCAAAGTTCTGCGACACTAGCGCCAGCAGCGCTAAACACACAGCGATTTGTTAATGCAGGCTGGACACCAACTGCTGCCGGTCTTGTCGGCGTAGAAATGCAGGTTGGTGCACGGACAGCGATTGGCGTTGAAACTGGTATTCGCTGGCGCGATGATTTGAACGCCATTACACCAACAACAGACCGCTGGTCTATTCCGCTACGATTGCGCGGCCGGGTATCTTTCTAGAAAAACCAGCTGTAATAGCCGTTAATAATATCTTAAAACCCCGGGTATTTCCCGGGGTTTTGTGCGTTTATCGGCAAATAATCTTAAAAAATCACTGAAATTAACCGGGTATAAACCATACTCGTTGACCATATTGATACACATGGCCCTTATATTGCGCGGTGATAAAAACACATATTGACGTGGATTGTTGTGGGTCATTATGGGACAGAGGATTAAATTATGCGTATTTTGTTTTGTGGAGTAGCGGCCCTTGCGTTGTCAGGTTGTTCGTGGTTGGGATTGGGCGGTAACCGCTCTAACCCTTATACAGATCCGAACGTTCAATGCTGTGTTGGCGATCGGGCGCTGAGCAAGTGGAATTTTGAAATCGGTGGCGGGGTTGAATTCCCCCTAGGTGAAACAGCAATTTCAGGTTCCCAGGCCGCCGCAGGTTTTCCCAACAGAACGCTAAATGACGTCAGTTTCAATGACGCTTATGACATCGGCTACCGTGCAGAATATGGCGGCTCTTACGCCGTCAACCCAAACCGGAAAGTTACTGTGCAAGGCACATATACCCGGGCAAACAGCAATGACATTGCCATCGGCACACAAAATAGCAATGAATTGCGCGGCCAATTGTCAAATTACACGGCTTATGGTTTGGAAGCAGGCTTGCGGCAATATATCCGCCCGGTTCCCTTCCCGCTGATAAAATCGGTTCGCCCTTATATTGAAGCAAAAATAGGCGGCGCTTATGTTGATGATATTTCCCTCAACAATGTGCGTGAAGTGGGCGCACTTGTCCCGGCTGCGCCGATTGATATTGCATTTTATGAAGGCGGTTGGGTGCCAACGGCGGCGGGCCTTATTGGCGTGGAAACACCTTTGTTTAAGCGTTTTACCGTTGGTATAGAGACGGGTATACGTTTTGTTGGTAATCAGAAATCTGATAACACCAACACCGCAAATGGATTTGAGCAATTTGGCGGCGCAAATAATGGCGGTGACCGTTATAGCATTCCCGTAACCATTCGCGGACGTTATCGTTTCTAGCGACGACCTACTCGGCTAATTTTTTCTTGGCAATCCAGACGTTGATTTGTTGTTCAAGTATGTCCAATGGAATACCACCATTGCCCAATACTGCGTCATGAAATTCGCGAATATCAAAATCTCCGCCAAGTTCCGTCTTGGCTCTCTTGCGTAATTCCAAGATTTTAAGCTCGCCGATTTTATAAGAAAGCGCTTGTCCGGGCCAGCTGATATAGCGGTCTACCTCGGTGCGAATATTGTGGGTGGCGAGGGCGGAGTTTTCAAGAAAACATTGTTCGGCCTGCTGCCGCGTCCAGCCTTTCCAATGCATGCCCGTATCGACAACCAGTCTACAGGCGCGCCACATTTCATAGGTCAGGCGACCAAATTGTTCATAAGGCGTGCGGTAAATACCCATTTCAACACCCAATTTCTCTGAATACAGCCCCCATCCTTCGCCAAATGCGCCGGGATACAGGCTTTGTCGAAATTCTGGCACGCCTGTTAATTCCTGGGCGATGCTGATTTGGTGATGATGTCCCGGCACACCTTCATGCAAGGTGAGAGCGGGCAGATTATAAAGCGGGCGTTGGCTGAGATCATAAGTGTTGACCACATAATTTCCCGCCCGGCCGTTTTTAAGATTGCCGCCCCAATACCGCCCGGTTGTATAATTGGCAGCGATTTCGTCGGGCACCGGCATGACCCCGTAGGACAGTCTGGCCAGCTTGCCAAAGAAGGCCGGCATTTGACCGTCAATTCGCTTGGCAATCCAGGCGGCTTCCTTGAGTAAATCCTCAGGCGTTTTGGCATAAAATTGCTCATCGGTACGCAAGAAATTGAGAAATTCCTTAAATGTGCCCTCAAAACCGGTTTCGGCGATTACAATGTCCATTTCGGCGCGAATGCGCGCCACTTCGGACAGGCCAATTTCGTGAACTTCATCGGGGGAGATGTCCAAAGTGGTGAACAATCGAACCAAAGCCTCATAATAGGCTTTGTTGGCAGTACTTGTGCCGATCCCCGCCGTTTTTCTGGCTTTAGGCAGGTATTCGTCTTGCAAAAAAACCAGCAGGTTTTCATAGGCAGGCAAGACACTTTCATCGATCGTGTTTTGCGCTAATTCTTGCAGCCGTTGCTGGCTTTCTTCGCCCATGTTTTCAGGGTATTGCATAAACGGTAAATAAAACGGATGGTCTTGCGCCGCGCCTTGAGAGAGCAGGCGCACACCGTCTATAATACCGGGCAGGATATCTTGTGCTGCCGTAAAACCCGTCTCAATGCCGCGGCGCATATTGTCTTGATGCTGCTGGAAAAACCTTGGCAGATCGGACAGGCGTGCCAGATAGGCTTCATAATCCTGCACGTCGTTAAACCGGGTTTGGCGCGATATAGAGCTCAACACGTTGAAAAAGCCGCTATCATTGGTAAAAGGAATACGGGCGATATCAAAATCTGCGAGCATCAGCCTTTGGTTTAAAACAAACCCTAAAAGCTCATAATTAAGCAAAGCTTCTTCGTTTAAGTTTTGTATATCAAGCGTTTTATAGCTGGCCAGTAATTGGCGGTAGAAGGCCGTATCGGCTTGGGCCGCGGACAGGCTGACATCGGGGAGGCGGCGCAGGGCGGCGCGGTCGCCTTCATTGCCAGCCTGGATTGGATCACGACTTAAGACAAATTTTCGCCGGTCGGCTATGATTTTCTCAAAACTTGCCTGGGGTTGAGGGATTGACCCCACATGGGGGTTGGTCGCAGGCAGTTGGATTTGCGCGGCGGCGACTGCAGCGGGGGCGCAAAAAGCCAATAGGGAAACACTGATTAAAATTTTTCTGGGGGACATGGAACTCTCTTGATATCTGTACGGATCTCTCTCATAGGGTATTTCAGGCAAAGAGGCTATCTTAAAAGGCTCTAAAGTCAGCAATAAGCATTGACAGCGATCTTTGTGGGGTTAATTTCGCTCCCTTAATATAATCGCTCTTTGGGAGGGTCAAATGGCGACAGGTTGGAATGACAAGCGGCCCTTATCGCCGCATCTTAGCATATGGAAATGGCATCCGACGATGCTGTCTTCAATTTTGCACAGGGCCAGCGGTATTTTCCTGTATTTTGGCTTGCTGAAACTATGCTTGTTTTTAGGGTTTTTGGCAGCGGGCCCGGAGGCCTTCAAGAAATTTGAACCTGTTCTTTATTCCCCGCTCGGCTTTGCGGTTTTCTTTGTTGTTTCAGGTGTTTTGGTTTTCCATCTGCTCAATGGCGTGCGCCACCTGATCTGGGACGCAGGCAAGGGCTTTGATCCCAAAGTAGCCAATGTAATCTCCATACTTATTATTATCGCCGCATTCATCAGCGCCCTTGCGCTCAGCGCCGTTTTGGCCGGGAGTATGCAATGACCGACCACCGAACGCCTTTAAGTAAAGTCCGCGGTACGGGCGCAGCCCGTGAAGGTGTCCACGAATTTATCACCCATCGGGTCAGCGCCATTATTTTAGCCCTTGTCTTTCCCGTATTTCTCTACGGCTTGATGAAAGCATTGCCGGGCGGGTATGACGGGTTGGCCCTGTGGGTGTCGTCACCTATTGGTGCTTTTGCATTGCTGATTTTTATTACGGCAGGTCTGTATCATGGCCGTATTGGCATTAATGAAGTTGTCCTTGATTATATTCATAGCCATGGCCTGCGCACGGTTTTGTTGCTGCTCAACACTTTGGTCGCCTTTGGGTTTTGGCTGGCGGGTGTGCTGGCGATTTTGAAATTTTGGCTGGGAGGCTGATATGTCCGATAAAAACTGGATAGATCATAGCTATGACGTGGTTGTTGTCGGCGCCGGCGGGGCCGGTCTGCGCGCAACTTTAGGGGCTGCGCAAGCCGGGCTGAAAACCGCTTGTGTCACAAAAGTATTTCCAACCCGCTCCCACACCGTTGCCGCCCAAGGCGGTATTGCGGCCTCCCTTGGCAATATGGGGCCGGACAATTGGCGTTGGCATATGTATGATACGGTCAAGGGTTCCGACTGGCTTGGAGATCAAGACAGTATCGAATATCTGTGCCGCGAAGCCCCCAAGGCCGTTTACGAATTGGAGCATTGGGGCATGCCATTTTCGCGCACTGAAGATGGCGATATTTATCAAAGACCATTTGGCGGCATGATGCAAAATATGGGCGAAGGCCCGCCCGCGCAGCGCACGTGCGCGGCGGCTGACCGTACCGGCCATGCCATGTTGCACACGCTCTACGGACAATCCTTGCGCCACACGGCAGAATTTTTTATCGAATATTTCGTCCTTGATCTGATTATGGAGGACGGGGTGTGTCGGGGCATTACCGCCTGGAAGCTTGACGACGGCACCTTGCACCGCTTTCGGGCGAAAACGGTAATTCTGGCGACGGGCGGTTATGGCCGGGCATTTTTCTCCTGCACATCGGCCCACACCTGTACCGGCGATGGTAATGCTATGGTTTTGCGGGCTGGCCTGCCGATCCAGGACCCTGAATTTATCCAATTTCATCCGACCGGAATTTACGGCGCGGGCTGTCTGATTACGGAAGGATCACGAGGCGAGGGCGGTTATCTGGTTAATTCTGAAGGCGAACGGTTTATGGAGCGCTACGCCCCGTCGGCCAAAGACCTGGCGTCTCGCGATGTTGTCAGCCGGGCCATGACCATTGAAATTCGTGAAGGCCGCGGGGTCGGGCCAAACAAAGATCATATTTATCTACATCTGGATCATTTGGATCCGAAGGTTTTGGCCAAACGCCTGCCGGGCATTTCCGAAAGCGCGCGGATTTTTGCTGGCGTTGATATCACCAAAGAACCGATCCCGGTTCTGCCAACTTGCCATTATAATATGGGCGGTATCCCGACCAATTTCCACGGCGAAGTCGTGACCAAAAAAGGTAAAAACCCGGACGCAGTTGTCAAGGGCTTGATGGCGGTTGGTGAAGCGGCCTGTGTGTCGGTTCACGGTGGTAACCGGCTTGGTTCTAATTCGCTGATTGATTTGGTTGTATTTGGCCGGGCGGCGGGCTTGCGCTGTGCCGAGCTTTTGGATGCCAAAGAAGGACAGCCAGAACTTAACGAGACTGCGGGCGCGGAAAGTTTCGCTCGCCTTGAGCATTTTCGAAATGCCGACGGCAAGTTAGGCACGGCCCAAATCCGTCTTGATATGCAAAAGGCCATGCAGGATCATTGCGCGGTATTTCGCACAGCGGACAGCCTGCAAGAAGGTGTTAAAAAAATGCAAGACGTGCAGGCATCTCTGGCCGATATTCGTGTTTCAGACCGCAGCATGGTTTGGAATACGGATTTGGTTGAAACTCTGGAGCTTGATAATCTCATGGCCCAGGCTTTGGCCTCGATGGTTTCGGCTGAAGGGCGCAAGGAAAGTCGCGGTGCCCATGCCCGTGAAGATTTCCCCGACCGCAATGATAAAGACTGGATGAAGCATACATTGGCCTGGGTGAAAGACGGCAAGGTCAAGATCGATTTTAGGCCGGTTCATACCTATACTTTGAGCAAAGACATCGATTATATCAAACCACAAAAACGGGTGTATTAGGAGCGTAAAATGGTTGAATTAGCCTTGCCAAAAAACTCGAAAGTCGGCAAAGGGAAATCCTGGCCTGCTACAGGTACGCCCAAGCGGACAAAAACATTTAAAATCTACCGCTATAACCCCGAAGACGAACACAATCCGACATGGGACAGCTATACCGTCGATCTGGATGATTGCGGCCCGATGGTGCTGGACGCCATGATCAAAATTAAAACTGAAATTGACCCGACATTGTCCTTCAGGCGGTCATGCCGCGAAGGGGTTTGCGGGTCGTGTGCCATGAATATTGGTGGTCGTAATACGCTGGCCTGCACCAAGGGAATTGACGAATTTAAAGGCGGCACAATTGCTATTTCGCCATTGCCTCATTTGCCAGTGGTGCGCGATGTTATTCCCGATCTGACCAATTTTTACGCCCAATATACCTCCATTGAACCTTGGCTGCAAACGTCAACACCAACGCCGCAAAAAGAATGGAAACAAAGCCCAGAGAGCCGCGAAAAACTTGACGGTTTGTACGAATGTATTTTGTGTGCTTGTTGCTCAACTTCCTGCCCGAGCTATTGGTGGAACGGCGATAAATATCTCGGCCCGGCGGTGTTATTGCAAGCATACCGCTGGCTCATCGACAGCCGCGACGAGGCAACGGGCGAGCGCCTGGACGAGTTGGAAGACCCGTTTCGCCTCTATCGTTGCCACACCATCATGAATTGCACCAATGTCTGCCCCAAAGGCCTAAACCCAGCCAAAGCCATCGCAGAGATTAAAACCATGATGATAGGCCGGGCC
>QIKS01000057.1 GCA_003233025.1 Hellea balneolensis
AGTAAGATCGCCCTCTTCGTCACTACTGAGCGTAACACTTGTCGTAAATGTGTCTCCCGCCGGGATCGTGGCTAGGGACAGTATGCCGGCGCCAATATTGATCTGAAAAGACCCAGCGCTGCTCCCGTTGTTGACGACAGTAATGTTGATAACCTGTCCCGCGTCGGCTTCGACATTGCCCTGATTACTGGTTGAATTTGCCGGGACGACGATACCCGTGGAATCCAACGTGCAAGTTTGCGCCCACGCCGTTCCAGCAGGGATAAAAGCCAAAATGGCGATTAGTATTGTCAGGATTTTGGTTCTGAGTTTTAAGTGTTTTAGCATTATACGCCCCCCGGTGTTTTGTTGCTTTGGTCAAACCTATATCTTGGTATGAGCAGACACACTGCTACGAAGACGTTATTCGCGCATCCCCCGATCGGGGGATGAAGTATAGATTTCTTGTGATAGCGTGGCTATTATGGCGAAAATTGGTGAAAAATGTAAATGACAGAACCATCAGCATCTCGGCAGCTTCTCGCCAAACGCCTGGAAATGGCTGATCAATTTCTAGCGTTTTTATCCAGTGGCGAGCAGTGGCCGGATATGCTCGAGCTTCTGGTTGAGCTCAAAGACATTGACCCCAATTTTGACGAGATCGTCGAAAAACTCGCAACAACGGCTGTATTATCAGAGCAAATTCGGGGGGCAGACGATATTGACCTTGTGCGCGATCTCGGAATTTTGATCGTCGGAATTGACCATGCAGGGCTTGTGGTGGAAGCACCAGATGCCGGGCGTGAATTTCTTGGCGCGCGCTTTGCCAGTGACAATCGCGGGATTGGTTGGTTGATTACAAACCGCAAAGATAAGGATGTTAAAACGCCCGCCTATGTGGTTTCGCAAAAAGCGGCACAACATCTACCGGTTTTAGCCGAGCTTAAAACCGGGATTAAAAACAAGCGATTGAAAGATTTGCTGATTATCCATGATTTTAGAACGGTTGGGAAAATTAAAGACACCTTGCAAGATCTGTACAAGCTAACCGATAAGGAGGCGCAGGTTTGCCAACATATGATGGCGGGCGAGAATGCTGCAGAATTGGCCCTCTCGATGAATGTATCTCGCGAAACCGTAAAATCGCATCTTAAGCAAATTTTTCAAAAAACCAATTTGCGCAGCCAGGTCGAGTTGGTTCGTGTGCTGACACAACTTACATCTGTAGCGGCGATTTTAAAGTTTAAATCCAAATCAACAAAAGATAAAAACCTGATCTTAAAACAAGATTATATTCTCCTGCAATCCGAGGTTTGTAAAACCAGATACGGAACCGATTTGTACTACTCGGTGTGCGGCGACCCAAAGGGGCGCGCCGTGGTCTTGCTCCATTCCCCATTTGGATCGCGATTGACATGGCCGAAGATGGCATTGGCGGCAAAAAAACACCGTGTTAGATTATACTGTTTTGACCGCCCCGGTTATGGCAATTCCGACCCTGTGCCAACTTATGATGCAAAGTCGATAGCGGGCTGTATGGATGATTTGTTAAAGGCAAATGGGCATGAAAGCGCTGATATAATCGGTTTTGGCTATGGGGTAAATATTGGCCTCAATATTTATCCCTTTATGGATTGCCAGATTGAGAACATTTATTTGTACATCTATATGAAGTCGTTTTATATGCCAAACTCTTCCGATGAAGAGCTTGGGACAAAGAAGGTCGGCAAGAACTTATTCCAACAGTTTAATGCTTTGTTGCGTTCACACCCAAAAGTACATGGTGCGCTTTGGAAAACCCTAAGAAGGGTGCGCTCAGAACCGATAATGGCGCGCATCGTTAAGCAGGCATATGGGAATACACATGCGGATGCAAAGTCGTTGAAAGATAGTGAATTTGTTGATTTTTTAGTAGAAAGTTTTTTCTTGTCCGGGCGTCAAGGTGCCCATTCGCAACTACTCGATTATACCAATGCCAAAAAACCCTTTGATTATAATTTTTCGGATTACGACAATGTCAATATTACGGGAATAATCGGTTTGGAAGACGAAAACCATTCCTATAAACAGGCGCAAAACGTTCTAGATAAATTTCCCCATACGCGCTTTATTCCGATGCAAAATCAGGCTTATCTATTTGTCTTGGCAGATTTGGATGCATTTTTGGATATCGTTTTGGCTGAGGGGCTGGAAAAGTAAAGTTTTATAATTTTGGGCAGCTTTATGGCAACATGCGAACTTCGTGTTGGGGGAGAGGCATGACAATGCCGTGCTTTTTTAATGTGCGCCACACGATAAAATTGAGATCAGATGTGAATTTGTTTTCGCCGTCATCAATGCCTGTTGCCCAAAACTCAATGGCAAATTTAATGCCGAAATCGCCAAATTCACGCAGCTCCAAATCTGGGGTTTCAGGTTCTTGCAACACTTTAGGATGTTTGGAAACGGCGGGGATGAGCATGTCTTCCAATGCGTCAATATCCGTATCATAAGCAACAGAGAAATAAACCTCATAGCGTTGGCGCGGATCTGAATGCGTCCAGTTTTCATAGGCATTTTCAATAAAGGTGACATTGGGCACCATTATGTCTTTGCCGTCCGTGGTCTCAACCGTAGCAGAACGCATGTTAAGGGCCTGGACATGGCCCTCCTGACCATCAGGCAACACCACATAATCGCCAATTTTAATGGAGCGATCGAGCAGTAAAATCATGCCGGAAATAAAATTGGCGGCGATTTGTTGTAAGCCAAACCCCAGCCCTAAACCCACCGCACCGCCAACAACGATGAGCGCGCTGGGGTCAATGCCGGCAATATTGAGCAAGACAACCCCGAGCACGATAAACAAAAGCATTTCGAATATTTTTGCAAAGACAACCCGCGTCCCCGCATCAATACTGTCTTGGGAATTTATAATATCCTTGCCCTTGGTGTTGGAAATCCGGCCAACCCAAAACAAAAGCGAGCCAAAAATAGCGATACGCGCCAACATGGAGGCAGAGATTTTTATGCTGCCAAGCTCAAGCGCCGTACCGTCCATAAGCACCATAAATTCATCAAACCAACCAAAAACCTTAAGCACTGCAATGGGAATTGCAATCCAGATGACAAGTTTTTGCACCAAAGGATGGCTGATAAAGCGCTTAATCACCGTGTAGAGAAGGAAGACAACGGCCAGACCTTGGGCGATTTTAACCAGCCAGTCTTGCCCTAAAAAAGGAACAAATTTTAAGGCTGGCGCCGCGACGGCATAGAGGGCGATGAGGGTTGCGGGAAAGATTAAATCGCGCAATTGCCATGCGATTTTCCGCAGCCTTAGCCATTTGCCTTCCTGTGGCTCTTCACGAAAAAACCCCACCCGTTTGACAATATTCCCGGTGATAAATTTCGCCAAAAAATAGGCCAATATCGTAACGGCAACCATGGCCAAAAACCCAGGACTGGTCAGCCAATCGAGAATTTGACTGCCCGTCTTGATGGCGGTATCCTGAACACCGTCCAAAATGTTCGATAATGTCGAGGCGCTTTCATCAGCCACATTTTGAACCTCTGCAACAGGTTCGGGGTCAACGGGGGCAGCGGTTTCTGCCGGTGTTTCTACCGCGTGTTCCAGAGGCACGTCCTTAGGAGGCGCCTCCTGGGGGGGCACGTCCTGCGGCGGTATTTCTTGTGGCGTCTCTGCGGGTATTTCTTCCCCAGCGCCTTGTTGTTGCTGTGCCATATATTTCCTCTTGCTTTTGCAATGATACGAATAAGCCCGCAGGTTGTAAATGAGGTTTTACGGCTTCTTGCCTTTTGTTTCTTTTTTATCCGTCTGTTTTGACGTGTCAAATTTCAAGGCGGACAGGGCGGCAAAGGGAGAGCTGCCTTGTGCGTCTTTCGCCGCCGGGGGACGGGCTTGGAAGTGTTTCTTTACCTGTGGCCGGGCCGGGCCGGGACTATGTTTACCGCTGGCCGACAAGGCGCTATAATTGGCCAGCTTGGAGCGCCGGGGCGCGGCGGCGGCCTTCTTCGTCGGCGCGGCGGATGCATAGGTGCGGGTATCTTCCAGGGCCTGCTTGCGGCTTCCACCTTTATAATCTGACGTGCGTTTTTTCATGATCATTCGCCAGACCTCAACCTGTCTGGGAATGATGACCTTGCCGTTTTCATCAAGTTCGACCCCGGTGATATAATTGCCGATCGGCTTGACCCGCTGCCGTTTGGGCACATAGCCCGGCGTGCCCTGTACCGGCTTGGGCGCCGGCCCGTCATTAGCAAGATGGGCGTGTTCCTTGGGTTTTTCCAACAGCCCCGTCCGGTAGGCATAGGCATAGGTTTCCTCCTTGTGGGCGTCATATTCAGCCCCTTCCAGGTCGATCATTTGCGCCCTATATCCCAAGCCGATCAAAATCTCGCGAACACCATCATAAGTGCAACCCAGAGCAAAGAGCATTTGCTGGGCGATACAAAATTGATTGCCGTCCCGATTGCCCTGGGCCTGCATGATAAGTTTATGCAGGTTTTCAAGAACATCAAAGCGGATGAAGCGGGGGCCCCGCCTTGTATATCCGGCCTTGTTTAAGCTGCTTTCGGAAAAAGATTTATCCCCGATCACAGAGGTCATGCCATTTGAAGGGAAAAAAGGATTGCGGTGACCGCCGCCGTCCTTGTGCCAGGCAAAGGCAAATAAAATAGACATGAGCCGCGCCGGGGCCGGCTTCATCAAATCGCGCAGATAAATATAATGATAGCCAAAGCGGCCGCTTTTATTGCGGATATAACCACGGGCGATTTTATCGGTGTTCTCAACCAAATCCAAATGGGTGTGGCGTTCTATGGCACCGTGATTTTCAAGGAGCGCCCGCGCCATAGGATGGGCACCCTTAAAGGATTTCGGATCATCAACAAAGGCTTGCAGCTCAAACAGGCACTCGAATTTTTTTTTGATCTCGGTGCGGATGAAATCACGAAGACGTCCCGCCGCTAATTCGCACAAGGCCGGGCTGCCAAGCTGGCCGCCGATCAATTCGACCTGAGGCTTTAAAAGTTCCGGCCCGGCAATTAATTTGGCAATCGCCGCCTCGCTCCAAACCAGTTGGCCCGTATCAGATAACACAATCGCTTCATGGCTGCTGCCGGCAATTTGGGTGAGCCGGCGATCAATTTCCGGTGCCAAGTCCAGGCCAATCGTTGCTTGCAATGCTTTGGTTTCTGGCGTGTCTTGCGCCTGTTCAACATTAAACAACAAGCCGTGTAAGTGCCCGACCACGACGTCGTCGACAACAACTTCTCCCGTTTTTTTTATAATCACACCCATAGAGATATACTCCTAACCCATTTGAGGCTTTGTCTTCAATACATCTTACACAAATTTTTATGTGGCATGTTTCGCGGCTATCAGCATGAGCGGGCGTTTCAAAGCTGACTTCCAGGCTTTTACAAATTATAGCCGGCTGGTTTTTCGCTCTCTATTGCATGAGAAATAGCCTTGCGCATCAATGTTGGCAGGGCATAATTTGCCAGCTTGGTTAAATCGGCGCTCATCTCGGGGAAACTTTCATTGGTGTGGGCCATATACACCGTCAGCATCAGCGTAAAATGGGTAAAAACGTGCTTAACCTCTCCCTCGGCGCATTGCCAGTTTTTAGCCAAAGGCGCTTGGGCTAGCCAAATATCTTGCGCCGGTTTTTGAAGTGTCCAATCCGTGCCCGGCAACTCGGCCATCCCGCCGAGCAAACCCTTGTCTGGACGGCAGCGCAGCCAAATCTTGCCCTGGTTTTCAATAAAAAACACCGCCCCATAACGGACGGGCCTTACTTTCTTGGGCGCTTTGAGCGGATAGATATCTTGCGTATTTGTTTGTCGTGCATGACAAGTAAAACTCCACGGGCACACCCCGCATTTCGGCGATTTTGGCTTGCAAATCCGCCCGCCCAAATCCATCAAAGCTTGCGCATAATCATCGGGCCGCACATCCCCGCCCCTTCGGTAAAGCGCAATTTCTCCGGCGCGCTGTCTGATCACAGCTTTGGCCTGAGGCAGAGGGATTTCAATCCCCCTGAGGCGGGCGATGACCCTCTCGACATTGCCGTCAACCACATTGGTAAATGCGTGCGAGTAAATGGCAGCAATGGCAGCGGCGCTATAAGGCCCGATACCTGGCAATTTGAGCAGCTCGGCCTCGCTTTTGGGAAATACGCCGCCGTGTTCGTCTCTGATAATCCGGGCGCATGTGTGCAGGTTTCGCGCCCGTGCATAATAACCAAGCCCGGCCCAGGCACTGAGAACCTCGTCGCGCTGCGCCGCTGCCAAAGCTTGCACATTGGGCCAGCGTTGAAGGAATTTATGCCAATAGGGGGCGGCGGTAACTACCGTTGTTTGCTGGCACATAATCTCGGATAGCCAGATTTTATAAGGGTCAGGCTTTATCCCCGCCGCCCGGTCTTCGGGCCGAATACGCCACGGCAATTGCCGCTTTTCCTTGTCATACCAGGCCAACAATGTGCGGCGTAATTTTTTATAATCTTGTGAAGATTTCATGATATTTTTGTGGACGCCCTGCTCATTTTAACCGATTGTGCATTTATGGACGGCTCTGGCAAATCTAAAAGCAAGCAAACCTTGGCAGTGCGCGAAATGCGCGGGCGCTTAAACGCCTATTTATTGCGCAATAGAGGCCGCCAACAATACCGTCACGCCCCCAGCGCCGCCCAGGCGGCCAGCAGGGTCATGCGCCCCTTGGCCAAAAAATTTGGCGCAGGTGTCGGTACATTACGCGACCACTGGCCGGAAATTGTCGGCCAAAAATGGGCGCAACTTTCCCAACCCCACACCTTGCGCGGTGCCAAAGACGCAAAAATTTTAGTCATCAAAGCCAAAGGCCCTGCGGCTACGCTCATCAGCGCCAACTCCGATCAATTGCTGGCAAAAATCAACCAGTTTTTAGGGGCAGGCAGTGTGCGCACACTTAAAATCATCCAAAGCCGGATGAGCGGCGATACGCCCGCCGCGTCAGCTGAAAATAATGTGCGTTTTCCTATAGCAAAGCCCGGTGAAAATACGCTAGAAGCAGCACTGGACAGGCTGGGCGCAAACTTTAAAACCCAAGCAGACGAGAAAACATTATGAACTATATCAAAGCACTTTTCATCAGTTGCGCTTTCGCTTTTGGCGCGAACGCATTGGCGCAAACCCCAGCCCACGATCATGACCACGATCACGCCACACCAATACCGCCACAAGGCGAGACCCAGGCGGGCGTGTTTGCGGAAATAGAAGGCGACCATGCCGTCGGAGCGCAAGACGCACCCGTGACCATAATTATCTATGCATCTGTGACCTGCCCCCATTGCGCGTCCTGGTTTAGTGCGGTGTGGCCGAACATAAAAAAAGAATATG
>QIKS01000071.1 GCA_003233025.1 Hellea balneolensis
AAGCGCGTCCGCCTGCTGCCCGCCTTGGGCGAGGGCTTTTAAGAGCTGCTGCGCTTTGACGCTGTCACCAACGTCCAGGGCATGGGCATAGGCACCGGTGTGAAATTCAACCACGGCGGCCCCCGTCCGCGCGCTGTATTTTATTTGGTTGGGAACCGCTTCAATAAACAAAGACACCCGTGAGCCGTTTTCAGTCAGCCTGCCAATAATCGGCGTGATTTGGTTGTGCAAGCCCGCTACGTCCAGCCCGCCCTCGGTTGTCCGCTCCTCGCGTTTTTCAGGTACCAGACAGACGGCGTGAGGCTTAAGCGACAAGGCAATGTCCGCCATGTCCTCAACCGCCGCGATTTCCATATTCAGCGGTACATCCGATGCCAAGCACAGCTCTTGCAGAGCCGCAATGTCCGCGTCATTGATATGGCGGCGGTCTTCGCGAAGATGGGCGGTTATGCCTGACGCACCTGCTTTTATGGCTAGTTTAGCCGCCTCCACCGGGTCGGGATGTACGCCGCCGCGCGCATTGCGCAAGGTTGCTACATGGTCAATATTAACGCCAAGTCTGGGCAGTTCGCCCCTCATTGCAGCCCCCGACTGCCCGGCTTAACCGCTGGCAATGCAGCCAGTTCGGCCGGCAGGTCGTCAGGGGGGTAGGAGGGAAATACTTTACTGGCCAAAGAAATGAGCGGCACGCCAATATCAGCTTTGCCGCCGGAACGATCAAAGATGCAAGCCCCGGCAATGACTTTCGCGCCTGTGGCGTCAATAGCGGCGATACATTCGCGGGAGCTGAGGCCGGTCGAGATAATATCTTCCACCATCAAAACGCGCGCGCCGGGTTCAAGGCTAAAGCCGCGCCTGAGGGTAAATTCTCCGTCCTCGCGTTCGACAAAAATCGAATTTAGTCCTAATTGGCGGGCCATTTCATAGCCCGGTATTACCCCGCCCATAGCTGGGGCGACGATAATATCGGGCAGGACGGGCAGTGTCGCCCTTATTTTATCGGCCAAGCTTTTACAAAGCTCTGCCGTCAAAACCGGATCTTTAAACACGAAAGCTTTTTGCAAAAACACCGGGCTGCGCCGTCCTGATGACAGGATGAAATGACCTTCAAGCAAGGCGCCGGCTTTTTTAAACACGTTTAAGACGTCTTCGGTTTTCATACTTATCTCTATTTCGCTTTGGCACGTTCGACCGATACCACATAGGCACTGGCGCGCATGGCCGCAATGATTTGCAACAAATGGCGGGCATCGCGAACCTCGATATCCATAACCATATCAAAAAATGTCACTGAACGCTTTACGGTTTTGATATTGGTAAGATTACCACCAATTTCTCCGATAATTGCTGTTATGGCCGCCAAAGCACCGGGTACATGTTCTACTGTTGCCGTAATCCGGCCCAAGGACGCAGTTTTCGCTGCCGCTCTGCGCCAGCCCAAATCAATCCAGCGTTCCTGCTGATCTTCAATTGCCGCCAGACTGTCACAATCAATGGTATGAATGACAATGCCTTTCCCCGGCGTATGAATGCCAATAATTCGGTCCCCCACGATCGGGTAACAGCATTCGGCAATATGCACGCTCACCCCTTCGCGCAAGCCCTCGCCTTTGATATAAAGCCTGGCACTATCATCATCTATCAAGTCCCGGTTGGGGATTTTATCCAAATCCTTGCCTTGCGATCGGCCCGGAAAGACGCCGTCAAGAAAACCGTTAATGGAAAGATGGCCGCGGCCAAGGGCAATATAAAGTTCATCCAAGCTGGCAAAGTTCAACCGCTTTAGGGCGTCGCTCAGGGCGGTCTCGCTGAAATCTTTATCCTCGCGGGCAAAGGCATGGTCGGCCAACATATGGCCGATTTTGCGCAATTCTTCGCTCTCCCCCTGACGGGTCAAGCGGCGCAGAGCCGAGCGCGCCCGGCCTGTCACCACCATGTTCTCCCACCCCGGATGGGCTTCGGCGATCCCGCCGCGAATAATTTTAACAACGTCACCATTTTGTAATTGTGTGCGCAAAGGGCGTTCGCGGCCATTAATATGGGCGCCGATACACGTATCGCCAACTTCTGTATGTACGGCGTAGGCAAAATCTATGGGTGTTGCGCCTTGCGGCAAGGCAACCAGCTCGCTTTTGGGGGTGAAGGTAAATACTTGATCTGTGAACATTTCCAATTTGACATGCTCCAAAAACTCATCCGCGTCGCCGCCATGTTCCAACATCTCCACCAAAGGACGGATGCGCATCAACGGATCATGGGTTTCAGCCGCGCTGCTGTCATAGGTATAGCTATTGTCTTTATAGCACCAATGGGCGGCGATACCGCGCTCGGCCACATCGTCCATGCTTTCCGTTCGGATCTGGATTTCCACCCTTTGGTTGTCCGGCCCCAGGATTGTCGTGTGCAAGCATTGATAGCCGTTCGGCTTGGGCACGGAAATAAAATCACGAAAGCGGGCGGCAACGCAGCGCCAATGGGTATGCAGCAAGCCCAATACGTCATAGCATTGCTCTTTCGTATCAACAACAATCCGAAATGCGTAAATATCGGCGACGTCTTCGAAATTAATGCCCTGGCGTTCCAATTTGCGCCAAATCGCATAGGCCCGTTTCTCGCGGCCATAAATCCGGGCTTTCTTGTTATGGCTTGCCATCAAATCGCGCAACATGATCGACAAATCCGAAATCGCCGCTTCCTGATTGCCACGCCAATTGGCCAAACGCTTGGTGATGCTTTCAAAGGCGGACGGGTTTAGGTAGCGAAAGGACAAATCCTCAAGCTCCGAACACAAGCGGTCAACACCGATTTTACGGGCCAAGGGCGCGTAAATTTCCATGGTTTCCAGGGCAATCCGCTCCTGGCTTTCCTTCTTGGGATGAAATTTCAACGTGCGCATATTGTGCAACCGGTCACATAATTTCACCAGCAACACCCGAACATCTTTGCTCATGGCCAGGACAAATTTTTGAAAGTTTTCCGCCTGTTTATCCACCCGTGACAGATCCGAACGACTTAATTCCAACTGGCCCAATTTGGTAACCCCTTTGACAAGGTCGGTGATGATATCGCCAAATTGGCCGCGCATTTGCGCCTCGGTGATCGGGGTATCTTCCAAAACATCATGCAAAAGCGCGGTGCAAATACTGTCACTATCCATACGCAAATTGGCCAAAATTTCAGCAACGGCAATGGGGTGGCAATAATAAGGCGCGCCAGAATGGCGGGTTTGGCTGCCGTGGGCCGACTTACACAAATCATAAGCCTGGCTCAATATATCGCTGTCCACAGACGGGTCATAAGAACGTACAAGCTTAACCAGCTGCGGGCAGGTTAAAAATTGCTCGGTCTCGTCCAGTTTTATTGTAGGCGCAGCATTCATACGCACATGTTAAATCCATGCAGCAGATTGCGCAACGTACTTGTTATGAGTTTTGCGTATTTTTAAAACCGGTTATCAGGGCCGTTATCGCGGTCACTTTGCAAGGCTTTCATCATATCCAGCTCAGACATTTCCGTCGGCACAGTCTCGCCTTCTTCAATATTCAGAATTGGTGCCTGATCTTCCTCGTCCGGAATATCATCATCCATAATCACCCGTTGCAGCCCGATAACAAGGCTTTCACGGATATCATCCAAAACCAAAGTCTCTTCAGCTATCTCACGCAAAGCAACAACCGGGGTTTTATCATTATCACGCTCGACCGTAAGCGCAGCGCCAGCCGCAATACTGCGTGCACGATGCGCCGCCAGTAAGACAAGATCAAAACGATTGGGAACGACTTCAATGCAATCTTCAACAGTAACCCGTGCCATAGCAACATCCTTAACATATGAAAAGCGGCCCCATGGCCAAATCAGCGCTTCGCTTTATAGAGTGAGTTTCCCCTCACAGCAAGCACTTTAATAGCGAATTATTGGCAAAATATGAGCAATTTGTAATCCGGGGTTTATCTGGCGTTCAGCTTTGGGCTGCTAGCGTAACCTCTGTGACTGGGAACAGTGACAAAATGATTATAGAAAGGTAGTTATGACATATTTTAATGCAAAAGCTCTTATGAGCATTGCCGCCCTCTCCGCCAGCCTTGCCCTTGCAGGCTGCCAAACAACCAATGGCAATAATAATGCCCTGACCAAAGGCTTGCTCGGCGCGGGTGCGGGCGCTATTGCTGGCGCGATTATCGGCAATAATGCCGGCAGCGACGACGCACAATCTGGCGCCCTTATCGGCGCCATTATTGGCGGCGCAGGCGGTGCCTACGCAGGATGTCGCGAAGACGGCGGCTGCGGCGCACAACCACAAGCTCAAAATGGCGTTTACCGCAATCAAGGCCATCAGCATAACCAAAGACATTCTCAAGCCCAGATACCGGTTATCGACCGACGTCAATATTTTGAGAAAAGCACGGGCCGGTATTATTATTATGATCCGCAAACCCGCCAAGAATATTATGAAAATGATGAGAGAAAATACCGCTAACATATTGATATATAAAGACATTTAACCGCCTTGTGCAAACAAGGCGGTTTTTTTTTATAGTGGCTCTCATTCACCGTTTATTCATTATATTCCTTCATTTCCAGCAAGTTATAATCAATTTGAAGGAAATATCATGAAACGCATTCTTACAATTACGGCGATTTGTACGCTGAGTGCCTCCCCTGCCTATGCTGGTTCTTTGACGCAAAACTGGAGCGGTGAAGCGTCCCTTTCCGGCGCGAGGACTTCGGGCAATACATCAACAACGGACGTTGGTTTGGCTTTCCATTTAAAGAAGGAGGCTGGCCCTTGGGCGCATAAATTTGACACCACATATGATTTGGGCCGGGCGGACGGTCAGGATACGAATAACCGGTTTTTCATCGCCTATCAAATTGACCGCAAAATTAATGAGCGGTTTTACGGATTTGCCACTGCTGATTATTTTACCGATGGTTTTGGTCCGTTCAAACAGGGTAATTATTTGGGGGCGGGGCTTGGCTATCAATTTATCCAATCGGAGCCTTTGCAGTGGGCTTTGGAGGCTGGAGCCGGCTTTCGCTCGCAAAAATCACGCGAATCGGGGTTTATTCCCAGTCTCAGGCAAGACGAATTCGCCCTCAGCGGCGGATCACAATTTAAATATGCCTTAAATGATGCGGTTAGTTTCTACAACAACACCGAAATTCTTTGGTCTGATAGCGACACTTATATCTGGAACGATATTGGCATTACCGCCAATTTATCCGGCAATCTCGCCGCCCGATTCAGCTTTCGCATCGACACCCATTCCAACGTCCCTGTCGGCACCGTAAAAACCGACACAATTACCCGTGGTGCGCTGGTTTATACGTTAAAATAGTAAAATCAGGTGCTTTCATTTCCCAATTTACGCTCAAGCTCCCTTTAGAAATGTTGATATCCCGTATCAGCAATATCCAACCGCATTTGGCCGCTAAAACAGCTCACCCCCTTGCCTTCAACCACCCGGCCAATGATTGTAAACCCTGCTTTTTGCACGGCCATATCTTTGGTCGTGTGGGGCGGTATTGTCATCAAAACCTGATAATCATCACCGCCGCTGGCAAGCTTAAGCAGTCCGGCCTGTTTATCGGTTTGATGTGCCAGCCATTTCTTCGTCTCGCCAGATAAAGGCAAGGCTTCTAAATCGATTTCCAACCCTATATCCGAGGCCGCAGCCAAATGCTGCGCATCAGCGATCAGACCGTCGGAAACATCCAGGGCGCTTGTGGCGACACGGCGAATAAAGCTTAATTGCGCGAACGGCGGGGTCGGTTGATGATAATGATTGAGCCAATTTTTACATGAATAAACATTCCTATCTATTTGATTTAATGAAGCTTTTAATCCCAAATACCCATCCCCGACTGTGCCGCTGACACAAACCAAATCGCCGATTTTAGCGCCTGTCCGCAACACCGCTTCCCCCTGGGGAAGACTGGCAATTATCGTGGCGCTTAACACAATACCGGCCTTGCTTCTTGTCGTATCTCCGCCCCATAACTTAAGCCCATATTCATTTTGTGCTGTCTTTAATCCGGCGCAAAAAAGCTTTAGCTGATCTTGGGAAATCCGTTTGGGAATACTCAGGGACAAGAAATATCCCAAAGGTTTCGCCCCCTTGGCAACCACGTCGGAAACATTAACTGCGATCAATTTTTGTGCAATTTGCCCGTCAAATTTACCGTCGGGAAAATGAACACCTTCGACAATTGTATCCATTGATATGACGGCGTCCCTGCCTCGGGGCGGTGTCCATAGAGCGACATCGTCTTGTAAGGCCAGCCCTTGCTCCCCGGCCAACTCCGACAGATAGGCTTCGATAAATTCAAACTCACCCATCTTTGGGCGCGGATGCAATTACTGGCTCGCTGGACATTTCGTCGGCGCGAAATTCACGGGCCAATTTGTCCAATGCCGCATTAACATAGCCCGGCTCTTTGTCCTCAAAGAAATCCCGCGCCAAGCCGACATATTCATCAATAATCACAATGGCTGGTATCTCCGACGATCGCAGCAATTCATAGCAGCCACAGCGCATAATCGCCCGCAATGTTGCGTCCATGCGCGATAATTTCCATTTTTTATTCAGCCGCTTTGCCACTGCCACGTCAATGGCGTCTTGCTCGGCGACAACGCCCAGGACAAGGCTTTCAAAGAACTTCCGGTCCGGCGTGATTTTGCCGTCCCCGTTTTCGTCTCCGTCCTCATTTCCGCCTTCGGTTTCAAACCAGTGTTCATTAAATTCACGCACAACCTGTTTGGATTTCGCATCCGCGATTTCCATTTGGTACAAAGCCTGCACGGCGGAAAGCCGGGCCAGATGTCGCCGTTTAGCGTTTTGGGAAGAAATGTTCATGGATTAACCGTCTTTATTTTTATCAGTTTTCTTTGGATTTTTATCAGTTTTCTCTGGCGCGTCTTCAGGGGCCAGTTTTTCTTCATCGATAAAGCTTTCAAAATCCGAAACGGCGTGAAAATCTTTATAAACGGAAGCATAGCGCACATAAGCAACACTGTCCAAGTGCGAAAGACTGTCCATGACCATTTTACCGATTTGCTCAGAGCCGACATCACTATTGCCGAGACTTTCCAGATGGCGGACGATACCGCTAATCATCCGGTCAATTTGCTCACCGGCAACGGGTCGTTTTTGCAGGGCAATCATGATGGAGCGGGTTAATTTGTCCCGATCAAACGGTGCCCGCCGGCCACTTTTTTTCAAAACCGTCAGCTCGCGCAATTGCACCCGTTCAAATGTGGTAAACCGGGCACCGCAAGCATTGCACAAACG
>QIKS01000107.1 GCA_003233025.1 Hellea balneolensis
CGAAACTTTCCGCTCCAAAGTCCGCATTGACCGCGTGCAGCGCAAGTTAAGCATTGAGCGGGCAGGGCACGGCGGTGCCGTCCGGGCCTTGAGCAATATATGGACATTTTTGGAGCGCGAAGATGGTTCCACCTTGATCGATTTCAAACTGGATGTCAGCATGAAATCCACACCCATCGAATTTCTGATCAAGCAAAAATTTAGCAAAGCCACCGATTTTATCATGGCAGCTTTCGAAACCAGGGCAGGGGCATTATATGAGACAATAGGTGAGCCGGACGGCGGGGTGGTTGGGCCAGATTAATTGGCCAGTTCTTCCTCGATCATGCTTTGCAAGAGAGCCCTGTTACCGCCGGCGACGAATTGGTTGTTGATGACAAAGAACGGGGTTCCGGTCAGGCCGGGAATGCGGCTTGCCAGTTCGAGCGTGTCTTCAATTTGCTCCTCTATTTCTCCATTGTTAAGATCAAGGACAAATTGCGTCATATTCAACCCGACATCTTTGGCAATCGTTGTGATGATTTCCCGTGACAGGCCATTTTTCTCCATTAATGCAAAGTGCATTTCCAGATATTTGCCTTGTTTATGAGCAGCAAGTGCGGCTTTGGCGGCCAGGCGCGAGGTCTGGGTGCGGCGATCCAAAATGGGCAATTCTTTAAAAATCACCCTGACATCTTTGGGATAAGCATCGATGATTTCTTGCACCCAAGGCGTTGATTTGCGGCAAAATGAACAATTATAATCGAAAAACTCAACCATGGTAACTTTGGCATTTTTCGGGCCGATAGAAAAATCCCGTGGGTCATGACGCAATTCTTGCGCGACGGCGATTATCGATTGCTGGTTTTCTTTTTCTTCCAGTAAAATCAACGCTTCACGAATGATTTCGGGGTTCTCAAGAATATATTGCCTGACGATGGTTTCGATTTCAGCAGTATCGGTGCCTGCCTGCGCTTGCCGGGCTTCCGCGCAGCTGGCCAGGGGCAAAAATGCCAGAGCTAAAGAAAACATTATTGCCGGTTTTACATATTGCATACTAAACTCTCCATGCTTTCTAAGGCCTGAGCCTAGCTAAATAAAAATATAAAATATTGTGTTAGTGCCGTCCACGATTGTTTCGTGTTGCCAATTGGGCGTCTGAAATGACGATGATGTCATTTGCCCGCCGGGCTTGCGCTTTATGACCAATGAGTCCTTCTCGGGCGCGTGTGGCAAATGAGCGTGCGCGCTGTAAATCGCCGACGGAAAAGGCTTGCTCGGCGATGGCGTAGCGGGCGAGGCCCGGTTCGTTTTTGCGGTCATAAGATTGCGACAAATAATACCACGCCGCACCATTTGCCGGCTCTTTTTGCAGGGCAGATTTCAAATGGATAATGGCTTGGTCAATACTTTCTGGCTCGTCCTTCTCGATCAGAGCTTGGGCAAGGGCGATTTCAAACAATGGTGCGTCTGGTTTTAAGAAGATCGCCTGTTTTAACGGCGCGATGGCCTCAGCCCCTTTGCCGCTTTCATAGAGGATTTGACCTTTAAGCTCATAAAAATATGGATTGTCGGGGGCGTTTTCTATGAGCAGGTCAATACTGCGCAAAGCATTTTTCAAATCAGCAGCCCGGTAATAGGCAACGGAACGGGCATAGCGCCCTTCTTCACTATTATCGGTTTCGGGGTATATGGTAAATACGGTTTGCGGCGCGTAGAGAAAGCCAATAAGTTTGGCCTTGGTCATGCTCATGGCTTTAAGTTCCCAATCTTCATCCGTCCTGTCGCGGTACGGGCTTTCGTCAACAATTTCACGCAATTTATCAATCCGTTGATAGGAGAGGGGATGGCCTCTAAAATACGGGTAGCGCCTACTTTTGGACAAGACTTCCTGAGCGCGAAATTTTTCAAAAAATGCGACCAGGCCTGCGGTCGATTGGCCAGATTTTTCCAAATATCTGGCGGCTGCCTGATCTGCCGAAGCTTCGCTGACCCGTGAATGGGCCAATACATCAAGGGCAGCAAATTGCTGTGATCCGGCTAAAATGGTCACGCCTGCC
The DNA here is from genome assembly GCA_003233025.1 of Hellea balneolensis. Taxonomy (GTDB): domain Bacteria; phylum Pseudomonadota; class Alphaproteobacteria; order Caulobacterales; family Maricaulaceae; genus Robiginitomaculum_A; species Robiginitomaculum_A balneolensis_A. The sequence goes on from QIKS01000107.1 coordinate 2,040, forward strand.
TGGGTTTCACCGGCTAAAATAGCCGCAATGCCAAGGCCGGCCGCGATCAATAAAGGGCCATATGCGCTGCGATTGGTTTGACTGCGGCGGGCCAAATGCCCGCTGGCAATATGGGCGGCTTCATGGGCAATGACGCCTTTGAGCTGGTTGGGGTTGTCGGCCTCTAGGATCAGGCCGGTATGGAGGAAGATATTTTGCCCGCGGGTCACGAAGGCATTGAGGCTTTGGTCGTTGACAATATACAGATCAACACTTGAGCTTTGTAAATTAGCGGCCCGCAATAAAGGGTCGGTAAAATCGCGGAGCATTTCCTCGATTTCAGTATCCCGTATCAAAGACTGGGCCAGGGCCGGCATGGCCCCCGTCGCCAGTATCAGGCCAGCAATCACATAGGACATGCAAACCCGGATAAATCTTTTACGCGCAATCATCCTAAATTCCTCATTTGCTAAAACCAGCCTAAACAATCCAGCTCATTTATAAAGAAAATTCACCATAAGGCCAGTACACAACACATCAACTCTGCGCGAGTGTAATCTAAGGGGCATTGTTGTGGCGAAGGGAATATAGGCTGATAGTGCCTATCGCCCCTATCCCAAATCTCCCAATGTCAGGAGGGAGACACGAATGCCAAACCCGTTGGAATTGCTGACAATGCCAAGCCCATTATTTTCTCTGGTGTAGAAAAGTTCAATGCGGGTGCAGTCATCATCAAAAGTCAGCGACAAAGATTGCCGCCTTGTTGTCCCTGCGTCAATATCGTGGAAAATCCGGTAGCCAGCGCTCCAATTGTCGACAAGCTTGACGGTGATATTGCCGGATATTTCCTGGGTTGGTGCGCCTGCGGCCAATTGGGCGGCGGCTGTGGCGCTATCGACCCGGTAATAACGCCAATTGGTGCTGATCCGGTCGCCGCGGTAAGTCAGGCTGGTGTCGAGGCGCCTAAATGCGCCGCCGTCTTCATCAAACCGCACTCTGGTAGCGGTTGAGAAACGGCGGCCCAGCTCCAATTCGAACAGGCCAACAATATCTGATTTATCTTGTTGCAGGCCGGACGCCAGATCAAAAACCGCTTGCGAGCCGGCATAATAACTTTGGCCGAGGAATAAAGTCGCCCGGTTATCTTGGCCCCAATCGGCGCTTAAAGAACCGCCAATATCGGCGCGAAAACCCTCTTGCCAAAGATCAAAGCCGGTTGATTTATTGGCGCTCCACAGCAAGGATTGATCCAAGTCAATTTCAAGACTGTCCTGGGCCAAGAAGACATTTTGGCCTGCGGTGTTGACCACGCTAAAATTATCCAACTTGCCATCACCAAAGTTTTGCGTGATTTGAATGCGTGGCTCCAACAACCAATTGACCTTGCCCCCGGCATTGATCAGCGGCCAACGGGCATCGACGCCGATTTGCCCGGTCGCCCTTGAGAAATCAAAGGAGGTTTCCCCTTCGGCTTCGAGATTGAAATAATCAAACCGGGCTTGAGCAAAGGGTTTGATCTCAATACCGGCCGGGGCAATCCAGTTTTTCTGCCAATTTAGCCCCGACGTAGCGCGGATATAATCCGTACCGGTTTCGCGGGTCAGAACTGTTGCATCGCCAAACAAGTTAAGCCGCCCGCCGAACAGCGGGTCATCCAAATATTTCGTTGCTTCGATTTTTGGCGCAATAACCGGCAATGTACTGTCGTCCTCGCGCGAGACAAGAATGCGGTTGGGATTATTGGGGTCTCTGCGCACGCTGGTGCGCAGGCTGACAGTGCCAAAACTGCTGGTGGAAAAGCGAAAACTATCTCCTTGGCCAACGATAAAAGCCTGTTGGGTCAGGCGGCGGGAATCGGCTGAATAAAGTCCGAATTTGGGGCGGGCTTCGTCCAGGCCGTATCGGTCGAGGAAGTTATCATCGGTGGCATATCCGGCCTGAAATCCCCATTTCCATTGCTGGTTGATATTAAACAAACCATTGCTGAAGAAATGTGAGCGGATTTTTTTTGACCGCAGGCTTTCCTCCGGGTCGGCGAAAAAATCCGCGTCGCTGAAGTCATTGCCGTTATTGTCAAAAAAACTGCTATAAGTGAGACTACCTTCGAGATTAAACTCGCCGGAATAAAACTTTTTACGGTAATTGGCCGCGACAAGCGGGTTAACACCGGAAAAAACATGGGGCGTTAATGTCAACTCTGACGACGGCGAGAGCGCAAAATAATAGGGGGTTACAATATTGACACCTTTATTATTTGACGTGCCGCCATAAGGTATCAACCAGCCGCTGGCCCTGCCGACGCTAGGGTCAGGATGGGCGAGATAGGGGGTGTAGAAAATCGGAATGCCCTTAAACTCAAACACGGCGTCGCGGTAGCGGATACTTTTTGTATCTCGGTCTTGGGTGACTTTGCGGGCTTTTATCCGCCAGGTTGGTTTTTGTATTTTGTCGTCTTTGCGGCACGTTTCACAGGCCGTGTAATAAGCATTGTAAAGCTCGATGCCTTGGTCGGTTGTGCGGGCGGCAAATGCGGAAGCCAACAGCCCACCCTGGCTAAACCGTGAGGTGAAATTGGCTGCCGTGCCGGCCTCAAGCTTATCGGAAAGTTCAAGTTTATCAGCATATTGGGTCGAGCCATCGGCATTGATCAGCACAACATTGCCGATAGCAATGACCCGTCCGGTATTGACCGCATATATAACTTTATCGGCGCGCAAGGTTTTATCTTGATAGCGTCCTTCAACCTGGCCGTTGGCGGTTAATATGCCGCTTTCTTGATCGTTTTCCAGTTCGTCCGCTTCCAAATAAATAATATCAGGATCGCGAAACGGGCTATCTTCTGCCAGCTTTAAATCCTCGTCCGCCCGCACAAATCCGCCGATTTGTCCATATGCAGGCGCAGTAAATCCCCCACAGCTTATGAGAAGTCCGAGAGTTGCAGCTAAAGCTTTATGGGATATCCGTTTTGTCATTCTACCTGAATATTATCTGAACTTGGGACGACTCGCTACATTGATTGTCATCCATAGCGCGCCAGAGATAGCGCGTCTATGGGTTTAACGTTTTCCGATGGTGAAATTTTGGTTACTTAATAAGGCGGATTGCTCGGCATTATCGTGCGCGCCTCAAGCTCGATATGAGCTTCCCAACCCATAAATATGTGTTTTTTTAAAAAATACCTATATATATTCTGCCGAGCATGGGCTAAGCCGTGCGGGAATGATTAAAAAAAGGATTTGGTTTGGCTAAAGAAGAACTATTGGAATTTGAGGGCGAGGTTGTTGAACTTCTGCCCAATGCGACGTTTCGGGTAAAACTGGTCGGTAATGACCACGAAATTATTGCCCACACGGCAGGACGTATGCGCAAAAACCGTATCCGTGTTCTGGCGGGGGATATTGTCACCGTAGAGATGACCCCTTACGACCTGAGCAAAGGCCGTATCACCTACCGCTTTAAATAATCGTTGTCCTTACTTTATGAGCGCCACCGATAAAACATTCATCCTGGCCAGCGCCTCGCCGCGCCGGACGCAATTATTGGCCAGTATTGGTGTTACCCCCGATAAAATCCACCCTGCCGACATTGATGAAACTGCACATGTGGGCGAGTTGCCCAAGCCATTAGCTTTGCGTTTGGCCAACGAAAAAGCCGCCCATGTCGCCCAAACCCATACGGACAGTTATGTACTGGCCGCCGATACGGTTGTTGGTGTTGGACGCAGGATTTTGGGCAAGGCTGAAAACGGCGCGCAGGTTGGCAAATTTCTTGCCCTGTTATCAGGTCGCTCGCACCGGGTTTTTACCGGGGTTTGCTTACATGCGCCGGGCGGGCAGATATATAGCCGGGTTTGCGAAACCCGGCTTAAAATGAAACGGTTATCGCAGGTTGAAATCGAGCAATATATTGCCAGCGATGAATGGCGCGGCAAAGCGGGCGGTTACGGTATTCAAGGGCTTGCCGGCGGGTTTATTCCCGCAATCATTGGCTCCTATAGCAATGTGGTTGGTTTGCCGGTTTACGAAACCCGAAACCTGCTCATTGGCGCGGGCTATCTGCATGGGTGATGTGTGCAAAATCGAACATGCGGTCGGGGAAACCCGCGCTGCCGTCTTACATAAGAATAAACCGGTTGAGTATTTCTTGCGCCGTTGGAGCAAGAGGGGCGAGCCGCAAGCCGGGGATGTTTTCTCCGGGCGCATTACCGCTCTTGATAAAAACGCCATGCTGGCCTTTGTTGACTTGGGAGCGTCCCCCGGTGTTTTACGGTTTTCCATGAACCCGGGCGGGGTTCGCTTTCATGAAGGTCAAATGGTTCGTGCCCAGGTTTTGCGGGCAGGGGAGACGGGTAAAGGCCCTTTGCTGAAATTTATAGAAACAAGTGACAGCAAAACACCCGGCCCGGAGATAACCCAAAGCCTTGAGGATTTCATCAAGGCGCGCTTCCCTGATATCCAGTTTGAAAAAGGTGCGGTTGACGATATTTCCTGGGTAGCCCAGAGCGAAGTTTCGATTGTTGGTGGTGGGTATATTTATATTGAACACACCCGGGCTGCGACCATGATTGATGTGGATAGCGGCGGCGGGCAGAAACTGAAAACCAGTATTGCTGCCGCCCGTGAAATTGCCCGCCAAATCCGGTTGCGCGGGATTGGCGGCTTGGTGCTTATTGATTTCCCCAATTTTCGCAAAAAGAAAGAACGGGCCGATGTCTGGCAGACATTCCACGATCAATTTACCAATGACCCGAACCTGGTAAAAATCGCCCCTTTCTCACGGTTTGGCACTATCGAGATGACGCGCCAAAGAACCGGGGCGACGATTGCGCAAATCCTGTGCGGCCCGAACGGCGAACCCAACGCCGAGACGCTGGCTTTGCAAGCTTTGCGAAGGCTTGTAAAAGAAGCCCGGCTTGACGGCGGGGCAAAATTGGTTTTGCAAGTGCCGGAGGCCGCCTATGACTGGCTAGAGGCGGGGCATATTAAGTGGCGCAGCGCGCTCGAAGATAAAATAGGGGCGCGGTTTGTCCTTAAAAAAGGGGACAGGCTGGATGTTTATAAGGACGAAAAATGAGTGTAAATTGTAAAATTTGTAAAAAACCGGCCGAGACGGCCCATAAGCCTTTTTGTTCAAAGCGGTGCGCCGATATTGATTTGGGGCGCTGGCTGAAAGGGAATTATGCCATTCCGGGCCGAGACGGTGAAGCGTC
>QIKS01000152.1 GCA_003233025.1 Hellea balneolensis
GAATGCCTGATTGCGGCGGATTTAAAATCGGTGATGACATCAGCGAGCCGTAAACGCCGCCGTTAGAAATGGTAAATGTACCGCCGCTCATATCGTCCATGGACAATGCGCCGTCGCGGGCTTTTTTGCCCAACGCCCCTATGCCTTTTTCAATCCCGGCCAGTGACAGAATATCGGCGTCGCGCAGCACGGGAACCACAAGGCCCTTATCGGTGCCGACTGCAATGGAAATATCGTAGAAATTTTTATAGATAATATCCGTGCCGTCTATTTCCCCGTTCACCGTTGGCACATCCTTAAGTGCCGTCACGCAGGCTTTGACGAAAAAACTCATAAAGCCGAGCTTGACCCCGTGCTTGTCAATAAACACTTGTTTATAGGCTTTGCGCATCTCCATGATATTGCTCATGTCCACTTCGTTATAAGTGGTCAATATGGCCGCCGTATTTTGCGCATCTTTCAAGCGCCGCGCAATGGTTTGGCGCAGGCGAGACATGCGTACACGCTCTTCACGAGGGCCGGTGTCCCGCGGCGCACTTGGCGCGGCGGGGCGGGCAAGTGCAGGCGCAGGTTTTGCTGCCAATGCATCGCCCTTGGTGACGCGGCCATCCCTGCCGCTGCCGGCGATTTTACCCGCGTCCAAGCTTTGTTCCTTGATAATACGTGCAGCGGACGGCATCGGGGCTTTGGCGGCGGCATCTGATTTTTGCGCGCTCTTAAGCGGAGCGGTTTCTTTTGGCGCAGCCTTTGGTGCTACCGTCTTCGCGTCCCCGGCTGACAGCCGGGCGATGAGCGCGCCAACATCGGCGTTTTCTCCCTCGGCAACCAAAATCTCGACTAACACGCCGTCCTCGGGCGCGACCAATTCTTGTGCCGCTTTGTCGGTTTCAAGCTCAACCAAAGGCTCATCTTTCTTCACCGCGTCGCCAACATTTTTCAGCCATTGGGCAATGGTCACTTCGCTGACGCTTTCGCCGACATTGGGCACTTTAATATCTGTCATATCTTGTCTCTATTTCTCACATCTATTTGTCAAAGGCTTCATCAAGTATGGCCTGTTGCTCGGCCTTGTGTTTACTGGCAACTCCGGTGGCTGTCGAGGCGCTTAGCTTGCGGCCAATATAGCGTGGTCTTGAATGTTTTGCACCGATTTCTATTAAAGTTTTTTCTAAGAAATGTTCAATATATTGCCACGCCCCCATATTTCGCGGCTCTTCTTGGCACCAAACGATTTCAGCCCCCTTAAAGCGCGACAATTCTTCCCTGAGTGCACTGCGCGGATAGGGGAATAATTGCTCGACCCGCATCAGATAAATATCGTCGCATTTGAGGGTTTCGCGGTGCTCAAACAAATCATAATAAACCTTGCCCGAACACAAAACCACCCGCTTAATCTTGGCGTCCGCCACAAGCCGCAGCTCGCCGTCCCACGGATTATATTCCGCGTCATCCCAAAGCACGCGATGAAAACACGAGCTTGGCCCCATTTCCGCTAGGGTGGATACGCATCTTTTGTGCCGCAATAAGGATTTGGGCGTCATGACGATCAGGGGTTTACGGAAATTTCTGGTCACTTGCCGGCGCAAAACATGAAAATAATTGGCCGGGGTTGTGATATTGACCACCTGCATATTGTCCTCGCCGCACAATTGCAAATAGCGTTCAAGCCGCGCCGATGAATGCTCCGGGCCTTGCCCCTCATAGCCGTGCGGCAAGAGCATAACCAGGCCCGACATACGCAACCATTTTTGCTCGGCGCTTGAGATAAATTGATCCATCATCACTTGCGCCCCATTGGCGAAATCACCAAATTGGGCTTCCCACAAAACAAGCGCTTTCGGTTCGGTCAGGGAAAACCCGTATTCAAACCCAAGCACGGCGTTTTCAGACAATATGGAATCTAAAACCTGATAATATTCCTGACCTTCTTCGATATGGTTGAGCGGCGTATAGCGCGCTTCCGTGTCTTGGTCGATGATATGGGAATGGCGCTGTGAAAATGTGCCCCGGCCACAATCTTGCCCTGACAGGCGCACGGCATGGCCTGCAACCAGCAAGGAACCAAAGGCCAAATGCTCCGCCAAAGCCCAGTCAATGCCTGCGCCTGCGTCAATTCTTTGTCGCCGCCGGGCCAGTAATTTTTTCAGCGTCCGGTGACATATATCCGGATTTGGAATATCGGTAATCCGCTTGCCAATATGTTTGAGCGTCTTGAGGGCAACGGCCGTATCGCCTCTGCGTTTTTCGTCGCCGCCGGGCAAGGCAATGCCGGCCCACACCCCTTCAAGCCAGTCCGGCTCTTTAGTTTCGTAGGATGCTGCCGTGTCAAATTCCTTGCCGATAAATGTCGCGAACTCGTCTTTCATTTGCTCAAATTCAGCTGCGGTTATCGTGCCATTGGCGATCAATCTTTCGCCGTAAATTTCGCGGGTCGATTTCTTTTTCTTGATGGCTTTATACATAATCGGCTGGGTGAAACTGGGGTCATCCCCTTCATTATGGCCGTAGCGGCGATAACAAATCAGGTCCAAAACCACGTCTTTGCCAAATTCTTGCCGGTATTCTGTCGCCACACGGGCAGCAAATACCACGGCTTCCGGGTCGTCGCCATTGACATGAAAAATCGGTGTTTCCACCATCATGGCCACATCGGTCGGGTAAGGAGTGGAGCGCGAGAAATGCGGCGCGGTGGTAAAGCCGATCTGGTTGTTGACAATCACATGAATTGTCCCGCCGATTTTATAACCCGGCAAATCCGACATGCCAAAACATTCCGTCACAACCCCCTGGCCAGCAAAAGCTGCGTCGCCGTGCAGCAATACCGCCGCCACTTCGCGCCCCGATACGTTCTCGTGAGAGCCACTGAGCATTTGTTGCTTGGCGCGGGCTTTGCCGATGACAACCGGGTTGACGGCTTCAAGATGGGAAGGGTTGGGGGCAAGGGAAAGGTGAACTTCATTGCCGTCAAATTCCCGGTCGGACGAAGCACCCAAATGATATTTAACATCGCCGGAGCCAAAATCCTGGGAGCCAGAACTTACCCCGCCCTGAAATTCATAAAAAATCGCCCGGTAGGGTTTGGCCAATACGGCAGCCAATACATTAAGGCGACCCCGGTGTGGCATGCCAAAATTAATATCCTTTAGCCCCAGCGCTCCGCCGCGCTTGATGATTTGTTCCAAGGCCGGTATGAGGCTCTCGCCGCCGTCGAGGCCAAAGCGTTTTGTACCGGGATAGCGCCTTTGTAAAATATCTTCAAACGCCTGGGCTTCGATTAATTTGTTCAAGATCATTTTGCGGCCTTTGGCCGTGAAATGTGTGCGCTCTTCCGGGCTTTCAATGCGCTGTTGCAGCCATTTTTTCTCAACCGGGTCGGACACATGCATGAATTGCACCCCAAAGGTCGAGCAATATGTCCGCTTTAGAATTTCTAAAATTTCACTGATCGTCGCCGTTTCCAACCCAAAGACGCCGCCAATAAAAATCGGGCGTCCGTAATCGCTTGGGCTAAATCCGTAAGTCGCCGGATCAAGATCACGGTGCAATTCGCGCTTCATCAAACCAAGTGGATCCAAATCTGCAATCAAATGGCCGCGAATACGGTAAGAGCGGATCAGCATCAGCGCCGAAATACTGTCGCGCGCCGCGGCTTGGATATCGCCCGCACTGGCGGCCCCCGTTTTGGCTTTTACAGACGCTGCCACCTCATGCTCAAGCGCGCTCCAATCACCCGTAAGCGCCGCCGTCAGATCGCCATTTGCGTCCCTCGGCCAATCGCCTCTTTGCCAACTGGGGCCGTCAGCGGTTTTTTGGGCATTGCCAATATCTTCATCAAGCGCGCCGAAATAAGCTTGCCACGAATGATCAACGGAGCCGGGATCACGGGCATAGTTGGCCTGCATTTGCTCAAGATAAGCGGCGTTGGCGCCGTCCAGATAGCCCGTATCCAGAAAACCTTGATTTTGTTGTGAACGTTTTTTGTCCGACATTGCCTTTGCCTTTTTAGCCGCCAAGTACACCGATCAAGGTTTCGCCCAATTTTGCTGGTGACGGCGATACCGTCACGCCTGCTGCTTGCAGGGCTTCAATTTTATCATCGGCGCCGCCTTTGCCGCCAGAGACAATCGCCCCGGCGTGACCCATCGTGCGCCCCGGCGGTGCCGTGCGCCCAGCGATAAAGCCAACCACAGGTTTGGCGCGGCCTTTTTTGGCTTGATGGCTAAGATATTCCGCTGCTTCTTCTTCGGCAGAGCCGCCAATTTCACCGATCATGATGATGGATTTGGTGTCGTCGTCAGCCAGAAACAAATCCAACACGTCAATGAAATTTGTGCCGTTAACCGGATCGCCGCCAATGCCAATGGCCGTGCTTTGGCCCAGCCCGACCTGGGTGGTCTGGAACACGGCTTCATAGGTCAATGTGCCCGAACGCGAGACAACGCCGACGGAACCTTTTTTGAATATCTTGCCGGGCATAATGCCGATTTTGCATTCGTTCGGCGTGAGCACACCTGGACAATTTGGCCCGATCAGCCGTGATTTTGATCCGCAAAGCGCACGCTTTACTGCCACCATATCGCGCACGGGCACACCTTCGGTGATCGCCACGATGAGCTCTATTTGCGCGTCAATAGCTTCCAAAATACTGTCAGCAGCATAGGGCGGCGGCACATAGATTACGCTGGCCGTGGCCCCCGTCGCTGCTTTGGCCCCGGCGACCGTATTGAAATTTGGCAAGCCCAAATGCTTGCTGCCGCCTTTGCCCGGTGTGACCCCTGCAACCATTTGCGTGCGGTGATAAGCCAGCGCTTGCTCGGTATGAAATGTTCCGGTTTTGCCGGTCATGCCCTGGGTGATTATTTTCGTATCTTTGTTGATAAGTATCGACATGGCTATCTCCGTACCGCAGCGACGATTTTTTGTGCCGCGTCGTCGAGGTCATCAGCGGCTATGACATCGACATCACTGTCATTGATAATGTCTTTGCCTTTGGCAACATTCGTGCCTTCAAGTCGCACGACAAGCGGCACGGTCAAGCCGACCTCGCCGACAGCCGTCACAATGCCCTGGGCAATAACATCGCACTTCATAATGCCGCCAAAAATATTGACCAAAATGCCTTTGACTTGCGGGTCGGATGTGATGATTTTGAAGGCCTGGATAATGTTTTCGGTGGTGGCACCGCCGCCGACATCAAGGAAATTAGCCGGTTCTTCGCCGTATAATTTGATAATATCCATGGTCGACATGGCTAGCCCCGCTCCGTTGACCATGCAGCCAATGGTGCCATCGAGCGCGATATAGGACAGACCGAAATCCGCCGCCGCCACTTCTTTTTCGTCCTCTTCAGTGGTGTCGCGCAAATCTTTGATATCCGGGTGGCGGAACAAGGCATTGCCGTCAAAACTGATCTTGGCATCAAGGCAGTGCAGGTTTTGGTCTTTGGTGACAATCAAAGGATTGATCTCCATCATGGCCATGTCTTTGGCAACAAAGCCGTTATAAAGTGTGCGGCCGAGCTTGTTGGCTTGTTTGGCCAGATCACCAGAGAGCTTCAGGGCCCGGGCCAAAGTCCGGCCATGATGGGGCATAAACCCGGTGGCCGGATCAATATCAAAGGTGATAATTTTCTCGGGTGTGTCGTGGGCCACTGCCTCGATGTCCATACCGCCTTCGGTGGAGGCGACAAATGAGACGCGTGAGGTTTCGCGGTTGACGAGAAGCGACAGATAAAATTCCTTATCGATATCAGAGCCGTGCTCAATATAAAGTCGGCCCACCTGTTTGCCTTTTGGCCCGGTTTGCGCGGTTACAAGGGTTGCCCCCAGCATTTGCTTGGCATTTTCCACCACTTCGTCGATTGACCAGGACAGACGCACCCCGCCTTTATCACCAGCAGATTTTTCCTTGAACGTGCCTTTGCCGCGCCCGCCGGCATGGATTTGTGATTTAACCACCCACAAAGGCCCGCCAAGTTGCTTGGCCGCAGCCTCTGCCTCGCCGGCGCTAAAAATAGCCACACCTTTGGAAACCGGCGCGCCGATAGACTTAAGGACAGCCTTGCCCTGATATTCATGAATATTCATATGGTTGGATCCACTTCTTATCTGCATTTCTTATAAGCCTGCCTGCAAAGCGTATCAACAAAGAAAGCAGTTAAATCCATAAAACTTACGGGCGCCAGTCTAGCTTGTCCAAATGCCTATGTTTTGCCCGCCCATGCGCCGTGAAAGCCAAGTGGCACAGCGTAGGGTAGCTCCAATACCGCCAGCGGGCCGTCATCCAAATGCGCGGCATTTAGAATGTTAAGCCGTGTGGCTTTGGATTTTAGGTTCAGGGTCGTGCCGATGAGCCAGCCATCATCTTCGCGCACGGCGCCAGGCCGCGGTATGAATAAATGCTCCTCCACAAGACTATGTTCTCCGTAATTATGTGCGGAGATTTTCCCGGTCTTGAGATCATGTTTCAAGACAGACATTTGTCCAACTCCGGTTTTGGACTGATCACCGACGGTGTAAAGATAACGAGAGTTTTGGCCCGTAAAGCGACCATTAAATTGCGGAAATTCATGGGTGGCGCGTTCACTTAAAATGGATTCTATTTTGGCATTGCCGTTTTTACGCAACACCACATGGGCCAATTTTGCCGGGCTTACGTCAAATGCTTCGCCGCGCATCAGGGCTGTCGCGCCCTTCTCGATAAAACTGCTATCGCCGATACAAACGCTAAAGCGAATATCTCCGGATTTATCTTCCCAGGCATTGCCGTAATGGAACTGAAATCCGGGCGGCAGGTCATATTCACGGCGGTTATCAAGATTGTCTTTCTCGACCACAATGACGCGTTGGTTCTGACCCGGTAGCCATTTGAACATGCCCAAAATTGTATCGGCCTTTCGCGAGATCCGAAACGACGGGGCGACAAATATTAGATGCTTATCGGTCATGCAAAAATCATGGATCATGCCGCCCGGAACATCTTTGAGCAAATGCATACCAACAAGCTTTCCCTGTGGTGATATTTTATAAATGATCATGCGTTCGTTAAAAAAATCCTGGCCGAAATTCCAGATAGTGCCGTCATTTTCAATTTTTGGGTGAGCCGAAAACGGCATGCCTTGTAGCTCCGGTGCCCAGGTTTTTGTCCCGATAGTTTCAAGGCTTGTATCGTCCAGGCGGGTGGCGAGCGCCAGCAATTCACCGCCTAGAGGTAGGACGCTGGTATTGGCGACATTGACATCATCAGGCCCGGTCACCGGGGCCGGGTTTTCTATTTTTGTCCCCAGTCCCGAGACCAAGAACCGCCCGGCTTTTTCTTCGCGCATATATTTCCCGGTGCGTACCATGCGGCCTCTATGGGAGACTTTACCGCCGCTAATATTATAAGCGTGCACCATGCCGTCGCCGTCAAACCAGTGGTTAAGGCGCAGCCCGTCCCTCTCGAACAGAGCCGGGCCATTGCGGTAAAATGTGCCGGACAGGCCTTTCGGCACTTTACCAAATACCAGTTTGACTTCGGGTGTTGATAAATCAGGGGCTAGGGCACTGCGCCATCCCAAAGCCCACGGATTTTTCTTTGCAGATGCGGCGTAGCTGTCAAGGTTTGATG
>QIKS01000008.1 GCA_003233025.1 Hellea balneolensis
GAACTCATAATCACCTGTCCGGCATATTCCTGACCGCCATTTGTATCGAGGCCGAACAGTTTTTCTGATACGGCGTCCAAATCATTGGTCAGGCTTAAAACCTGGCGAATATAGCCCTGGGATACGGAAAGACTGGCATTGCCATATTCATAAAGCGCCAGCTCGATAAGCGGCGCCTGACCGTATTTTTCACCTTCCGACAGCTCATTGACCAATGTCCAAAGCTGGGATTTTGCCTGGTTAATCAAGCCGTCCATGGAATTACTGGTATCCAGCAAAAGCGCGATTTGAATGCGGGCTTGCTCATTTGGCGTTTCGTGAGCAAGGGTGGAGACGGACAGGGCAAATGTGCTGCCCAGCCCAAATGCGGTGGTTAAGAGAAATCTGGAGAGAGACATAATGTGACCTTTTCGTTATATGTTACGGCGTAACGTATAAGGCTGGGAAAATGGCCAAATCGTGGCGGGGAAATTAATTTACAGCAAGGTTGCCTGCCTGGCGGATGGCTTTGATATTGCTGGCATAAACCGACATGTCCTGCCCGCCTTTGCCGTAAACGGCGGAGCCTGCGACCAAAACATCGGCGCCGGCAGCGACAACCAGAGGCGCGGTTTGGGTGTTAATGCCGCCGTCAACCTCGATGAGAATATCCCGTTCGCCGGTCATCTTTTTTAAGGTGCGGATTTTATCAAGCTGGGAATGTAAAAAACTTTGCCCGCCAAATCCGGGGTTGACCGACATGACAATAATCAGATCAAGCCTGTCCAAAACATGCTCGATCACCACCGCCGGTGTTGACGGGTTTAGCGCAACTCCGGCCTTGCAGCCGAGATCGCGTATGACTTGCAGGCTGCGATCAAGATGGGGGTGGGCTTCGGGGTGAATGGAAATATGGTCGGCACCTGCCTTGGCAAAGGCCTCCAAAAATGGATCAGCTGGCTCGATCATCAAATGAACATCCATGACCGTCTTGATATGGGGGCGGATAGCCGCACACACATCCGGGCCGATGGTCAAATTGGGTACATAATGTCCGTCCATCACATCCACATGCACCCAGTCGCACCCAGCCTCCTCGATAGCGCGAATTTCGGCGCCAAGCTGAGCAAAGTCCGCCGACAGAATGGAGGGGGATATTTTAAGGGGCATGGCTGATATTCCTAACTAATTTTGGGGGCGAGGCTTCCGTCCGCATACCGTTTGGCCATGTCGGCCATGGGGATCACTCTTATTTTCGAAGCATTACCAGCGGTTTGAAACTGTTCATAGCGGTCGGTACAAAGTTTTTGCATGGCGTCCATAGAGGGGCCAAGAAATTTTCGCGGGTCGAACTGTTTTTTGTCTTGCTCGGCCACTTTGCGAAATTGTGCGGTGATGGCGAGGCGGCAATCCGTGTCGATATTGACCTTGCGCACGCCGTATTTAATGCCCTTGATAATTTCCTCAATAGGTACGCCGTAAGTTTGGGGCAGACCGCCGCCGTATTTATTAAATAGGTCTTGTAATTCTTGTGGCACCGAACTGGAGCCATGCATGACCAGATGGGTATCTGGCAGACGTTTGTGGATTGCTTCCACCCTGTCCATGGCCAAAATATCACCGGTTGGCTTTTTGGAAAACTTATAAGCGCCGTGGGATGTGCCCATAGCGATGGCCAAAGCGTCGCACTGAGTTGCCTTGACAAAAACGGCGGCTTCATCTGGATCGGTCAGCAGCATGTCCATAGACAATGCCCCTTCAAATCCGTGCCCGTCTTCCGCCTCGCCCATGCCGGTTTCCAATGACCCCAGACAGCCAAGCTCCCCTTCAACGGACGCGCCAACATCGTGTGCGACCTCTGTCACATATTTGGTGATATTTTCATTATATTCGTAACTGGCAGGCGTTTTGGCATCAGCTTCCAGGGAGCCGTCCATCATGACGGAGGTAAATCCGGCCTGCAAGGCGGAGAAACATGTAGCGCCATTATTGCCGTGGTCCTGGTGCAAGCAGATCGGAATGCCCGGATACATTTCCTCGGCCGCCTCAACCATTTTAACCAACATGATATCACCGGCGTAAGCCCGCGCCCCGCGTGAAGCTTGCAGGATCACCGGCGCGTCCGTGGCTTTGGCAGCTTCCATAATCGCCAGCACTTGCTCCATATTATTGATGTTAAAGGCGGGAACACCGTAATCATGCTCAGCCGCATGGTCGAGCAATTGTCGTAAAGTGATGCGGGCCATAATGTCCTCTTATGCTAAAATGTCTTTGGCTTTGGCCGTCACGGCCTCTGTGGTAATGCCAAAATGTTTAAACAGGGCCGGCGCCGGGGCGGAGCCACCGAAACTACTCATGCCGATGAAATGATCTGCCGTCTTTATATAGCGCTCCCAGCCAAAAGCCACCGCCGCCTCGATGGCCAGACGGGGGGCGTCACCCAAAACGCTCTGTTGATAGGCCCGGTCTTGTTTTTCAAAAAACTCCCAACACGGCATGGAAACCACCGCCGCCTTAATGCCGCTCCGGGCGAGAATATCGGCGGCTTCACAAGCCAGATGAACTTCCGAGCCTGTGGCCAGCAAGGTAATGTCGCGAGGCCCTTGCGGGTTTTTGATAATATAAGCCCCTTTTGCGACAAGGCTTTCGTCGCTGTGTTCGGTGCGTAATGTTGGCAGGTTTTGACGGGTCAGAACGAGAGAGCTGGGCGTGGTTCTGGCTTCCAGTGCGCATTGCCAGCTTTCCGCCGCCTCCACCGCGTCGCACGGACGGATGACATTGTGGTTGGGCAAGGCGCGCAATGTTGCCAGTGTCTCAACCGGTTGATGGGTTGGCCCGTCTTCGCCCAAGCCGATACTGTCATGGGTCAGCACATAAATCACCCGCAGCCCCATCAATGAAGACAGGCGCATGGCACCAAGCATATAGCCAGCAAAGACGAAAAACGTGCCCCCATAAGGAATGAAGCCGCCGTGCAAGGCAATGCCGTTCATGATCGCCGCCATGGCATGTTCGCGCACGCCGTAATAAATATAACGGCCGCCGTAATTGTCAGCCGAGACAATACCCATGCCGTCGGTCAATGTGTTGTTGGACCCGGTCAGATCCGCCGAGCCGCCAATGGTGATGGGGCAAAGCTCATTGACCACTTCCAAAGCATTTTGCGATGATTTGCGTGTGGCCAAACTTGGAGCGGTGCGGCTGATCTCCGCTTTTAACCCATTGATGCCCTTGCCCAACTTTTTAGGTAATTTGCCCTGGACGCCGTCCGTAAATTCGTCCTTGTTTTTTGACTTCTTAAGCCGCTTGTCCCAGGCGGCTCTCTCATCCGCACTTCTTCTGCCAACCTCGCGCCAGGCCGATAAAATATCTGTCGGGATTTCAAAAGCCGGCGCGTCCCAACCCAAAGCTTTGCGGGTCGCGGAAATTTCTTCTGCGCCCAGCGGCGCGCCGTGGACTTTATGGCTGCCTGATTTGTTGGGCGCACCTTTGCCGATCACCGTTTTTAAGGCGATAAATGACGGCATGGCGCTCTCTTGCTTGGCGGCGGTGAGGGCCTTGTCAATGGCATCTGGATCATGACCGTCCACGGACTGCACATGCCAGCCAGACGCGGCAAACCGGGCTTGTTGATCCGTCGATGTTGACAAATCCGTGCCGCCGTCAATGGTGATGGCATTATCATCCCACAAGACAATGAGCCGCCCGAGCTTTGCGTGGCCGGCAAAATCAATGGCTTCGTGGCTAATCCCCTCCATCAAGCACCCATCGCCGGCAATCACATAGGTATAGTGGTTAACAAGCGGATCGCCAAAATTGGCGTTTTGCACCCGCTCCGCCAATGCCATGCCGACGGCGGTGGTGATCCCTTGGCCGAGCGGCCCGGTGGTGGCTTCCACCCCGTCCACATGGCCATATTCCGGATGGCCCGCAGTGATGGCGCCAAATTGGCGGAAATTTTTAATTTGCTCGATGGTCATATCCGAATATCCGAGCAAATAATGCACAGCATATTGCAACATGGACGCATGACCTGCCGACAAGACAAACCTGTCCCGATCAGCCCACGTTGGCACGGACGGATCTATTTTAATATGTTTGCTAAACAAGACGGTCGCCGCGTCCGCCAAGCCCATCGGCGCGCCCGGGTGCCCGGAATTGGCCGCCTGGATTGCGTCCATAGCGAGAAAGCGAATACTATTGGCCATTTGGTCGTGGGTGATGGTCATTGTCAATTTCGTCCTTATGTTTTTTCGTTATAGTGTGCTAATTTTCGTACTGGCGCTGGCGACCCGAAGATAAAGGGGACGCGCTGATGCAAGGTTGCAAGCTTTATATCCAAAATCCGCTGGTCGCCGTCCGTAGCCACCCCGCCCGCTTGTTCAATAACAAAGGCCACGGGCGCGGCCTCATAAAGCAGGCGCAAACGTCCGGCTTCATAGCCCGGCCGATCGTCGCTTGGATAGAGGAATATGCCGCCGCGCACCAAAACCCTGTAGGCATCGGCGACCAATGACCCGACCCAGCGCATATTATATTTGCGTCCCAAAGGCCCGCCCTCGCCTTTGATGCAGTCTTTGATATAGCGCTGCACGTCTTGCTGCCAATGGGCCATATTTGAGGCATTAATGGCAAATTCCGTACTGTCGCCAGAAATGCTCATTTTGGGGATCGCCAGCTCAAAACTTTCGCACGCCCGGTTGAGCACATAAAGCGCGGTGCCGTCGCCGGTGGTGATGACCAGTGTGGTTTGCGGCCCATAGACGAAAAACCCGCCAGCGATTTGTTCGTGGCCGGGGCGAAAAAAACTTGAGCGCTCATCTGCGCCCACCGGATAAATTGAGAAAATTGTGCCAATGGAAACATTGGTATCAATATTGGACGACCCGTCCAGCGGATCTGAAGCGACGGCCACAAGTCCGTTTTTGTCGAGAGGGATAATATCGTCGCGTTCTTCTGAGGCATAATAGGCCACAGATGCGGTTCGCAAAGCTTGTGTGACCAGCTCGTCACTGCGCACGTCCAAAGCTTTCTGGCTATCACCATCGGCATTGGCTTGCCCGGTTTCTGCGCCTATATTTTCTTCCAAAGGCCCGCGGGCGCAAATCTTGGAGATGTCAAAAGCGGCAACGCACAGGGCGGATACGGTTTCGCGCACAGCCATGCGCAAGGGCATGTCTTTGATAGTGTTTGCAAATTGATCTGCAAATACGATGGTCATTCGCTTACCCGTTCATTTACCCATTCATTTACCGGTGGCTGCGAATACCATGTTTAACTTTTGTTTTCACCTTGTTTATGCGTTCAAATCAGATTTTCTTGCGGATATGGGACGGCGGGAACCTATAGGTTTCCTTAAACACGCCGTTAAAGCGGCGCAGGGATTTAAATCCGGCCAAAAAAGCGATTTCCGTTATGGGTAAATCGGTTTCGTCCAATAAGCGTTTCGCTTTTTGTATCCGCAAGGTTTTGGCAACACGGCCGGGCGAGCTGCCTAGATATTGAGCAAATAACCGGCTTAGATGGCGCGGCCCGATGCCAAGCTTCCCGGCAAACCGCTCCATATCCATGTCGTCCAAATCCCCGTTCTCAATCATTTTCAGCGCCCGGCTGAAAGTGGTTTTCGTGCCATTCCAAGCTGGCGAAAAAGGCGCGCTCTCAGGGCGGCAGCGCAAGCAGGGCCGATAACCCGCATCTTCGCAAGCCGCAGCGCTGGGCAGATAGCTAACATTCTTTGCCAACGGTTGTTTGACCGGGCAAATGGGGCGGCAATAAATGCGCGTGGTTTTGACAACGGTAAAAAATACGCCGTCAAATTTAACGTCTCTGTTGAGCCGCGCCGCTTCGCATGTATTTACATCAAGCATGAATGTTTTCTCCTGATCGGTAAAGCTATGCTCATTTTTGTCGGCTTCAAACTCATTTATAGATACCATGTCCGAATGTGACGAGATAGGGTGAGTATAAAATGCATACTGCTTCAAAAAGGAAAGCCCTATGTCGCACACAACGCCTTTACGAAATAAAAATTATGATACGGACAGCGACAAAAAAGTCGTCTCGCCGTACATCACCCATTATTGCACCATGGACAGCCCGGTCGGGCCGCTGATGTTAGCGGGATGTGCGCAAGGTTTGCGCATGGTCAATTTCCCCAAAGGCGCGCAAGCGCGACAGCCCCATGAAAGTTGGCAGGAAGACGCAGGTGTTTTTACCGACGCCACCGACCAGCTTCGCGCTTATTTCGCTGGAGACTTACAAATATTCACCCTGGACTTATTGCTGGAGCAAGGCACAGATTTTCAAAAAACGGTTTGGGCCGCCCTGCAAGACGTGCCGTTTGGCGGTCTGGCTTCTTACGGCGATATCGCCAAAACCCTCGGCAAGCCCGGCGCGGCGCGGGCAGTCGGCGGTGCCAATAACGCCAACCCCATCCCGATCATCATCCCGTGTCACAGAATTATCGGCGCCAATAAATCCCTGACCGGATTTGGCGGCGGCTTGGCCACCAAAAAACACCTGCTCGACCACGAAGCCAAATATGCACGCCTCGAAGGGCGGTTGCTTTAGGGTTTGCCAACGTCCTTAAGGTTTTTTTGGCGCAAAGCTCGGCCGGTTATCACAGCGTCAGTGCCAAATTTTGCTCTTGCAATATCGCTGGCCCGTTCGGCTTTTCTGCGGCTGTCGGCCTTGGGGTCAAGCAAATCACCGCCGTCGCCCACGGGGGCGCACAGATCAGAAATCCCCGCGCCGATCAGGCGAAATTTACGCCCGGCCTTGGCGCCAGAAATCTCTGTGTGCAACAAGGCCTGTAAAGCATGGAATAAACTATCCGCCAATTGTACCGGTTCGGGCAGGGTGCGCCGGCGGGTTATGGTTTGAAAATGGGATGTTTTTAGCTTTAATGTCACCACATATCCGGCCATGTTTTTGGCTTTGGCCCGGTCAGCGGTTTTAACGCAGACCTGCCATAATTTATCGCTTAAGGGGGTTTGCCCGCCTATATCGGTGTCAAAGGTGGTTTCTGAAGAAATGCTTTTGCGCACAGACCCGGCGTGCACGGGCCTAAAATCTTCGGCGCGCGCAAGCTGCGCCAGGCGCAAGCCTGCCTCGCCAAACCATCCCGCCATATCCTTATCGGAGCGCAAGCGCACATCGGCAATTGTCAAAACACCCACTTTTTTCAAACGGCG
>QIKS01000158.1 GCA_003233025.1 Hellea balneolensis
TAAATATATTGGCGGATGCCAGTGCTGATTATCTTATCGAGCAATCAAAAGCTGGCGCAGATGTGTTGAAAATATTTGAAAGCTGGGCTGAAAACATGCCGCCACATTTGTTTGATACTTGTATAACGAAGCCAACTCAAAGATTGATAAAGCGGGTTAGGGCGGCAGGGATAAAAACCCCAATCATCGGATTTCCCCGGGGGGCCGGACTAAATTTACTTTCCTATCTTGAGGCAAATGAAATAGACGGATTGGCTTTGGGTTCGGATATTGATTTTGCACAGGCACGAAAATTGCTTGGAGATAAAATTCCGCTACAAGGAAACTTGTGCCCGCTTGCTTTGCGCATTGGCGGCAGGGTGTTGGAAGAAGCCGTTGATCGCATCTTACAACAAGCCAGTGGCCCACATATTTTCAATCTCGGACACGGCGTTGCGCCTGATGTGAAAATTGCTAATATGGAAGCAGTGATAGCCCATATCCGCCGAGGCGAGCGAAATTATGTTTAATCTTTTGGCGCAGCTCGAGCCCTGGATACGCGCCTTACATATAATATCGGCAATGTTCTGGATGGCCGGAATGATGTACCTGCCAAGGCTTTATGTCTATCATTGGCAAGCGGTAAAAGGCGGCGAAATGGAGAAAGCCTTAATCGGTCAAGAACAGCGTTTACTCAAGATAATCATGACCCCGGCGATGATTAGCACATTGATATTTGGCCTGATACTCATAAGCTTCCGCGCCGATCAGCTAGCAGTTATTAGTTGGCTTTGGTTAAAGTTAGCCGCGGTTTTTGCTTTATTTTGGCTGCACGGAAGCTTGTCACAAGATAGAAAGCGATTTGCTAAAGGTGAGCGCCCCCGTTCAGAAAAACACTATAGATTGCTCAATGAAATCCCGGCTGTCTTGATAATTATTATCGTCATTATGGCTGTTGTTGAACCTTTTTAACCCTTAAAACCTCTTGACGGACTTATACTATCTGGGCTAAAGGAAGATACCAGCGCTTAGACAGACGCTAGCGTTTTTCCTTTTCGATATCCCTTATCCGTAAAGAAAGCAGAGCATAAGCTCTCGATAACCCCTCAAAACAAAACCCCCAAAAAAACCATGAACACACCGATAAAACTAGACCCTAGTGAAATTAATATTGATGAGATTAAGGCGCTGAGCCTCGATGATCTCAAAGTAAAAAAGCCGGCCGAGCTTATCCAGTTCGCCGAAGCTGTCGGCATTGAAAACGCCGGCAGTTTGCGCAAGCAAGAAATTTTTGTCACGGCTTTAAAAATGCTTGCCGATAGAGATGTTGCAATTTCTGGCACGGGTGTGTTGGAGGTTTTGCAAGACGGTTTTGGTTTTCTGCGTGCGCCCGAGGCCAATTACCTGGCGGGACCTGACGATATTTATGTAAGCCCGAAAATCATCCGCACAATGGGTCTGCGCACCGGCGATACATTGTCTGGCGCCATTAGCAGCCCGCGCAGCGGAGAGCGTTATTTCGCCCTGACCAAAGTCCATTCTGTAAATTTCGAGACACCGGAAGATGCCCGTAACAAAGTTCATTTTGATAATTTGACACCGCTTTACCCGGATCAAAGCCTAAAAATGGAAATCGAAGATCCAACGTTAAAAGATAAGTCTGGCCGGGTTATCGATATCGTAGCGCCGATCGGCAAAGGCCAGCGTTGCCTGATCGTTGCGCCGCCGCGCACCGGTAAAACGGTGCTTTTACAAAATGTCGCCCATTCCATAGAAGCCAACCACCCGGAAGTTTACGTCATTGTCCTGCTTATTGATGAGCGGCCGGAAGAGGTGACGGACATGCAAAGATCGGTCAAAGGCGAAGTGGTCAGCTCGACCTTTGACGAGCCAGCAACCCGCCATGTTCAGGTTGCAGAAATGGTTATTCAAAAAGCCAAACGCCTGACCGAACACGGCAAAGACGTGATTATTTTGCTCGACAGCATTACCCGTTTGGGCCGGGCCTATAACACGGTTGTCCCCAGTTCCGGCAAAGTTCTTACCGGCGGCGTTGATGCCAATGCTCTACAAAGACCAAAGCGCTTTTTCGGCGCGGCGCGTAATATTGAAGAAGGTGGCTCTTTGACCATTATCGCAACCGCCCTGATCGAAACCGGCTCGCGCATGGACGAGGTTATTTTTGAAGAATTTAAAGGCACGGGTAATTCGGAAATCGTTCTTGACCGCAAAGTTGCCGACAAGCGTATTTTCCCCGCCATTGACGTTACAAAGTCTGGCACACGAAAAGAAGAGCTTTTGATGGGCCCTGTCGAGCTGCAAAAAACCTATGTATTGCGGCGCATCCTCAACCCGATGGGGACAATGGACGCGATCGAGTTTTTGTTGGGTAAGTTAAAAGACACTAAAAACAATGCCGAGTTCTTTGACAGTATGAATACATAAGGAAACCTCATGTCTATCCTCAAGGTTTATCATTTACCAAAGTCTCGCTCCATGCGGGTTTTGTGGTTGCTCGAAGAGCTTGGCCTGGGTTATGAGGTTGAGGCTGTGGAGTTTATTCCCGGGAAATTTGGCGGGGATGCTTATACGAAAATTCACCCTCTTAATAAAATCCCTGCGCTGGTGGACGGCGATATGGTGATGTTTGAAAGTGTCGCCGTGATGCAATATATCATGGATAAATATGCAGCTGGGCAATTAAGGCCCGATGTGACCAGCGCCGAATACGGCCCTTATTTGCAATGGTTGCATTACGGCGAAAGCACATTGGCACCGGTTGTGGCTACGATGATGTATCAGCGGTTTTTCTTCCCTAAAGAACAGAGAAGCGAAGCCACGGACATATGGGCGCAAAAAGAACTGGTCAAAATCTTAAGTATTTTGGAAACTCAATTGGGTGACCATGATTATGTCTTGGCGAGCGGCTTTAGCGCCGCCGATATTTCCATCGGCTATAGCTTGCTCCTCGCCCGCTTTGCCGGCGCCAAAGAGCAAATATCCCCGCGCATTCAAAAATACTGGGAAGCGCTGACAGCACGCAAAGCCTGGGAAACGGTTTCAAAACTGTAGGGGGCGCGTGTGCGACCTCGTCCTCGCCTTGTTTATGTGCGACAGGTGTCACAAAATTCTTTATAATTCAACACCTATACCAGCCAGGCAGGCATTCATTTCTTCAAGAGAATCCCCTTTAATTTCAACGGCTTGTTGGGCATTTAGGGCAAAATCTGAAACAATTAAGTCGGGCAATTTAGCAAATTCTGCGTAACGAGAAAACTCTTTGCTTTCCTGCAGTACGTCATCAAGATCGTAAAAGCTTGGCGCTAAAATAGGAATGCCGCGCTGGCGCAGGGTGGCCGCAAGCTCTACTGTTAGTGGCCCTGTGCCCGTCCAGGCAGTCATAACTTCGGTGGGAACGCCGGCTGCTTGTAAATCCTCAATATCTCCAGGGGTAAAAACACCAACACTAAGCGCCGCCTTGGGTGCAAGTTTATGCAGCCGCACGGCCTGTTCTGTGCTGTATGAAATTAAAATTACCTGATCCAACATCTCCGCCGCTCGCACGGCTTCAACCAACTTAACCTCATTTGCGGATGATTTAAAATCTATTTCCAAATACATTTTATCTTTGGCCCAGGACAACACATCATCAAAGGCGCTTGGCCGGTAAGCCGTAAGTCCGCCATTGGTATCTTTTAGCAAAAGTTTTTGCGCTGCGCTCCAATTGCTTGCGGCAATGGGGCCGCTGCCCGTCGAGCTGCGCTCCCATGTTCCGTCATGAAAAAGAATATGTGTTCCGTCCTTTAATCCGGCCACATCAATTTCCGCAAAAAACAGGCCTTTGGCATATAAATCCTGCAGGCTCTCCAAGGCGTTTTCTGGAAAATCAGAGCCTTCATGAGTGCCCCGATGGGCGGCAATAAAGGCTTTGTCGGCTGTTTTACAGCTAAATAGCTGTAAAACAGAGGGAAAAGCGGCGGTTTTGGCGGCTGTGTGGTCGACCTTGGCTGACTTATCCGCACTGGTGGAAGGCTGGCACGCCGTGAGAGCGGTTAAAAAACTGACACTTAGGGCCAATTTTGCGCTGGTTTTCAATAATTTTGTGTATTTTGCTGTCATCATAATCTTTTCAATCCACCAATAAATTTTCTAGGGTATTATATGAGGAGAACACTATAGTGTGCCCGGTTAGTAAATGAAACCACTAGAAAGAACCGTTTTGAAAATTAACCAACAAGATGCACGCGAAACTATATTCGCTCTCGCCAGCGCGCCTGGTCGCGCCGGAATTGCTATTATGCGCCTGAGCGGCCCGGCCTCGAAGGCTGCTTTGCAAGCATTGACCCAAAAACCGCCGCCGCCCGCCCGGCGCGCCGTTTTGCGCACACTTTTTGATGACGCCGACGATAAATTGGACAGCGCTTTGGTTTTTTGCTTTGACGCGCCGGCTAGTTTTAGCGGCGAAGACATGGCGGAGCTGCATCTTCATGGCAGCACCGCCGTTGTCGAGGCCGTTAGTCTCTCCCTATTTGCTCTCGGTCTTGAGCAGGCAGCGCCGGGAGAATTTACCCGTCGGGCCTTTCAAAACGGCAAGATGGACTTAACCGAGGCCGAAGGACTGGCCGACCTGATTGACGCCCAATCAAAAGGCCAGCGAAAGCAAGCTTTGGCGCAAATGCAGGGCGGGCTTCGGGACGTTTATGAAAATTGGCGCAGTCAAATCATTGATGCTTTGGCCTTTGTCGAAGGCGAAATAGACTTCCCGGACGAAGACGATATACCCGACGCTTTGGCCTTAAGGGCTGGGCCGGGCCTTGATAAATTGGCGCAGCAATTGCGCACAGCATTGGCTGGCAGCGGCCGTGGAGAACGAGTTCGCCACGGTGTACAAATCGCTATCATTGGTGCGCCAAATGTCGGAAAATCCAGTATTATCAACCACTTAGCAGGTCGAGACGTCGCTATTGTCTCTCCGGAGGCTGGCACAACTCGCGATATTATCGAGGTTCAAATCGAGCTGGCCGGACAGGTGGTTCGGGTGTGCGATACCGCCGGCTTGCGCCAAACGGACAATGCGGTGGAGGCCGAAGGGGTGCGCCGGGCCAATTTGCGCGCTGACGAGGCCGATTTGAAATTGCTTGTCATTGATGGCTCACAAGTGGAGGATATAGCGGCTCATAAAACCCTGTTGTCACGACTTCAAGACGGGGATCTGGTCATATATAACAAGTCGGATTTACCTGAATTTAGAACCGATCTAAATGTTTCACGTGAAACATTTTGTGTTAGCGCAATAACGGGAGAGGGCTTTGACGATCTCATCACCCATTTGGAAAAAACGATCCAGGGCCGATTCGGCGCTGGTGAGCAAGCCGGATTAACCCGTGCCAGGCACAAAACCTGCGTTGAGCAAGCTTTGCGCGCCATAGAAAATGCGTGTCGCTCTATAGGTGTGGCCCCCGAACTGGCCGGCGCCGATTTACGTCTCGCTTTGCACAGCCTTAAGGAATTGGCAGGCGAAACGGATATCGAAGCCGTGCTTGACCGAGTTTTTTCAAGTTTTTGCATTGGAAAATAGCTGGTTAAGCTATAGGACTGGATTTTTAAGATGATAAGGTTGGCTCGTGCGTAAAACCAAATTTGATGTTATCGTAATCGGCGGCGGCCACGCCGGGTGTGAGGCGGCCTTTGCCGCTGCGCGTTTGGGCGCTGAAACGCTTTTGCTCACTCACCGGCTCGATACAATTGGTGAAATGTCCTGCAATCCAGCTATAGGTGGTCTTGGCAAGGGTCATTTGGTTCGAGAGATTGACGCGCTCGGTGGGCTTATGGGCCGGATGGCAGATATGTCCGGCATCCAATTTCGCCTGCTTAACCGCTCAAAAGGCCCGGCTGTAAGGGGGCCGCGTACACAAATTGACCGGGCTTTGTATAAGCAAGCTATGCAAAAAGCAATTGTTTCACGTGAAACACTGTCGGTCGAACCTGCGGCGGTGAAAGATTTATTGCTAAAGGGCGGACAAATTATCGGCGTAATTGACGAAGGTGGCCAAAAATGGTTTGCACCGAAAGTCGTTTTAACCACCGGTACTTTCCTCAAGGGCATGATTCACATTGGCGACAAACGCGTCCCGGCAGGACGGCACGGAGAGGCACCGTCTGTTGGGCTGTCCGAGCGATTATATGAGGCCGGATTTAATATGGGCCGGCTCAAAACCGGCACCCCTGCCCGCATTGAAAAAAGCAGTCTTAATTGGGATGTTCTCGACCCGCAAGAAGCTGACGAAAACCCGGTGCCCTTTTCCTTCATGACGGACAAAATAAGCGTCCCTCAAATCGCTTGCGCGATCACCCATACCAATGAGCAGACCCACGCGATTATCAGCAAAAACATCAGAAAGTCCGCTATACATTCTGGCGGTATCTCCGGGCGCGGCCCCCGCTATTGCCCTTCGATTGAAGACAAGATCATCCGGTTTGCAGACCGAGGTAAACACCAAATTTTCCTGGAGCCAGAGGGTTTACCGGGCAGTATTGGCGGTGAGCTTGTATATCCCAACGGAATTTCCACCTCCTTGCCCGAAGATGTTCAACTGCAATTTTTGCGTAGCATAAAAGGTTTGGAAAACTGTCAGGTAAGGCGGTTTGGTTATGCTATTGAATACGATTATATCGACCCCCGAGAATTGCGCGCCACCCTGGAAACGCGCCGTCTGCCGGGGCTATATCTAGCCGGGCAGATAAATGGCACGACCGGCTATGAGGAAGCAGCCGCCCAGGGCCTTGTGGCCGGATTTAATGCGGCGCTTTCGGTGTCGGGCGCTGCGCCGTTTATTCTCGATCGTTCCCAGGCTTATATCGGCGTGATGATCGACGATCTCATCATCAAGGGCGTCAGCGAACCCTATAGAATGTTTACCTCGCGCGCTGAGTATAGATTGCTGTTGCGGGCTGATAATGCCGACCAAAGATTGACCCCTGTGGCTGAAAAGCTTGGCGCGATTAGCAAAGAGCGCTCCCGACAATTTGCAGATAAATTACAAACCCTTGAGAAAGCCAGGGCTTTGGCAAACACCCTCAGCGCAACCCCGACCGCGCTTAATGCTGCGGGGTTGAAAGTGAACGCCGACGGGGTGCGGC
Organism: Hellea balneolensis; assembly: GCA_003233025.1. Classification (GTDB taxonomy): domain Bacteria; phylum Pseudomonadota; class Alphaproteobacteria; order Caulobacterales; family Maricaulaceae; genus Robiginitomaculum_A; species Robiginitomaculum_A balneolensis_A. The sequence continues at coordinate 7,120 of QIKS01000158.1, forward strand.
GCACGGTATCCGATTTGCTTGCCTACCCTGATATTGGCTAT
>QIKS01000078.1 GCA_003233025.1 Hellea balneolensis
ATCAGGGCCACGCCAATATAGAACAATAATAAACTGTGGTTATCGCCGAGACGGCGATTAAGAGCCGAAGCCACCTGTCCCGCGCGCAGGTTCGATACGCGGCCTGGAAGTTGGTATATTGGCCGCCTGGGCTTGCGCAACATAATTATCAACCCGGTAATTGAGCTTGACCATGGCCAGTTCATGGGTGCGCGATAATCTATTGGCCAATGTTGGCGCGGCGTGACTGCGGATATGGGCAATAACGCTGCGGTCATCTGCGCCAAATAATCCGCCTTTATACCAGTCATAAATCGGAGTCACATGCGCCGTGCCGCCGCTCACTTTCACAATGCCGCGTGCATTGATATATTGTTTGGCCGCCTTGGATAATTCATCATGGACATTAGCCGCCGTAAAAGCGATTTTATTTAAACACGGACCGCCTTTGACACCTTGGTAAAGCCCATAGATAAGATCGGGCGTGTCGGGCCAACTTGCCATGATTTTGTTTTCAATATCGACAATAGAAAAAGTGGCATCATCAATGGTGACGCGAGGTTTTGTCCACAATTTTCCCGGCGACGCACCCGTACCACGAAGCCTGTTTAATTTGGTTTTTTTTGTATCATCGGTTATCGCTTTAATCACCAGAATATTTTGCAGATTAAGCCAATAGGCCAATTGCCCGTCGCGCGACAGAACCGAAATATCCTCAGCCGCCATTTTTTCAACATAGGCGGTTAGGAACGGCTTTCCCTGCCGGCGCGTTTCAGAATAAGCAATTTTTGTCCGCCCCCGCTCAACCACAGAAAATTTTTCCATAAACAATGCCATCAAGGAATAATCAAGATCGGGCGCAATAGCGGCTTGCGTACTCGCTTGTGTTGATGCTGCTGGCGCCGGCGCCGTTTGCGCAAACGCAAGCGGTTGAACGCAAACGCTCGCCAATGCGGTAAGCAAGGCGGCGGAGACGAAATAGCGGTGTTTCATAGCAATGTTCCTTTAAAAACGAGAGGCCCTTTATTAATTGCCCCCATTTTTACACAGGCCAACACACCTGCGCAAAACACATGCAATCACAATCTTGTGTCCAAACACACGCTCATAATGAAACGGTTTTGACGCGCATATAAGCCAAGCCTCAAACATGAGATTGTTCAAAATAATGAGATTTACTAAACTTGCCCGCCTGGTTTAGCGTTTCGCCTTACGCGCAGCGTAGCGGGCATCGCGCTTGGCTTTTTGGTCGGTGACAAGCTGCGCAGCGTCGCGGGTTTTCTTCATTTCTTTTTCGGCTTTAAGGGCTGCGTCTTGCAGAGCTTTAAACTTGCGCTTCTTCTCGTTTTCCGCTTGGCGGATTTCCCGGCGTTGGGCCACTTCTATGCGCTCAGCCGCCCGCTCAGCTTTAGCTTCCGGGCTCATTTGTTTTTCTTGCGCCCGCTTGAGCATGTCAAGCTTGGCCTTTTTTTGTTCGGCTATCCTATCGCCAAAATTACTGCCTCGGAAACTCATATAAAGGGACCCTCATGGAGTGGAAAAGTTTAATCGGCCTGTCCTCTCTTATTTTGGCTGCAATTTCAAGCCGATTTTTTAATTTTTTAATAAAAAAGCCGCCCTCAACGGGGCGGCCCTATTGCAATATGTGCAAAAATTAAGTTTATGCTTCAACTTCGGGATAGATGATTTCGTCACCGAGATTATCAAGCACTTGCTGGGCGTTAAAAGCATTATCTGCGTCCGCAGGCTTTTCTCCCTTGCCAAATTTTACCTCGGCACTGGCCCGGTAGCGCGTAATCTCCTGATAGTTGCCAAAATTGTGATGGCCGCCAAATCCGCCAAAGCGGTTACCAAACCCACCGCGAAAACCAGAACCAAACCGGCTAAACCCAAATCCGCCGCGACCGCCAAAATGATAGGCCGTATAGGGGCGGAAATAAGGACGGCTCCACCCTCGGTAAGGGCTGTAATAGCTGTAATTAAACAAGCCGTGATATCGCCCACCAAACCCTGAACCGGTAAATTGGGTGCGCGATTTCTCCTCTGTCGAACGGTCGGTTACGGTAAAATAATCATAATCCTTTTCCCGGGTCAGTTCAGCGGCGCGGTAAAGCAGATAGTTTTCAACTGTCTCGCGGTCGGTTGAAGAATTGCCGTCAAAGCTTACTCTAATTCGGTCATCCTCAATTTGGGTTTGCGAATAGCCATTGCGTGCCGTCTCGCTGTGGGCCGGCTGATAGGGTGTCGCCGTTGTGCAGGCGCTCAGCAGGGCAAAACCTGCCAGTAGTGCAAGTTGTTTTAATGTCATAAGACGTCTCCTATTGGTCATCGCTCTCTCTTGATGGATAATCTAGCAAATTTCTCACCAATTCTCAAGTGTGCTGAGCGCACAATTCTGTGATCAGGTGGTTAGAGGCGGCGTTTGCGGGCCAATATAGCCCCACCCCAGACGAGTAAAAGCAAGCCTATAGCGAAAAACAAGCCCGAGATGAGCTTTAAAGAGGTGTAGAAAACACCTATTGCCCCGCACATAAACAACGGCAAACCAATCACCAGCACCGCCCAGCCAATGGACGGTTTGGGGCCGTAAGTGCGAATGTGACGGGCCATGAAAAACAAAACACTGGCGGGCAGATAAACCCCGGCGCCAAGCCCAAAGCACAATATAAAAGCCTGCGCAACGCCCAAAAAAGAGCGGCCATCATGTATAAATGCTGAAAAATAAACGCCGCTGGCCACAAAGGTAGCAATCCCCACGCCAAGCGCCCCCACCATCACCACAAGAGCGGAGCGGTGCAAAGGGCGGACTGTTGACGGGGTGGAAATATTAGACATTGCTAAACCTATCACAAAATATCGCCAAAGACACCCCTGTGATAGATGATAAAATTCTAAACCCTGATCGGCGACGCTCATAACGACACAGCCAAATCTTATGAATACATTCACCATAGCAAACCTTATTTCATAAATTTATTGACATGGGAAAATTTCCCATTTATATATTTTCATGAAAGTCGGGGAACAACACAGGAGGAAAATATGAAAAAACATATGATCGGTTTATTGGCACTGGCCGCAATAAGCAGTGCGAGCATGGCCCCGGCGGCCTATGCCAATGGGGCGCCAAGTCCAGCAGACGTTGAGGTTACCCGTGATAATGTCGCGCGTATTGTCAATGTCTTGCAAGAGGCCGGGTTTACCCGCCAGGAGATCAAACGTTGGATTAGCGCTTCTTTAGATGCCCATGCCGGGCCTAATTTTGACAATATTCCCAGTCCGCTTGACATTGCGGTAACCCGCAGAAATGTCGATCGCATTGTCAATTTTTTGCACGAGCAAGGTTTTACCGACCAACAGGTTAGGCGCTGGATCAATGCATCAATTAACGCTCATAGCTCAGATAATAGAGGCCGCAATGTAAGCACTGAGCGGATTGATCGCGCCCTGGAAGAAGGTATAAGGACACGTGTGAGGCGCGAAACACGTCAGGTGCGCGGCGAAACACCTGCGCGCCGCGCTGAACGCCCTGCGCGCAATGTGCGTGCCATTCGCGTCGCCCGGCCACAACGACCTGCGCGCGTTGAACGTGCGACGCGGCCTGTACGACCCGTTAGAGCAGCCCGGCCGACCAGGCCCGGTAGATAAGTTTAAGAGACGGCGGTGATTTGCCGCCGTCTTCCAGACTAACAATCATATATCAGGGGAAACATCATGAGAAAATCAATAACCGTAATTGGTCTGTGTGCAGTGTTAGCAATGACCACAGCCGCGCAAGCAGCGCAATATCAATGGAGCAGCGGCGTCGATTTTTCCAGCGGCAATTTTACGGATGATCAGAAAACCGAAATTCTCTATATCCCGTTTTCCGGCCAGGTCAGCTTTGGCGATTTTACCGCAAAAGCAACGGTGCCTTATATTCGCATTAAAGGCCCCGGCACTGTGGTGGGCGGCGGCCTTATCGGGCCGATCACCCGTGGCAATACGGCCAATATTATTACGACAGAAGATGGGCTTGGCGATATAACGGCGGCGCTCACCTATACAAAATTTTTACAAGACAATACTTTGTTTGTTGATTTTATCGGTAAGATCAAATTGCCAACGGCTTCCGCCGAAAAAAACCTGGGCACCGGACAGACGGATTTAACCGCGCAAATTGATGTGAGCAAACGGTTGGACACCGTCAATTTATTTGTCACGGGTGGCTACCGGTTTCTCGGCAGTTCCGATATTTTTGAGCTACAAAGCGGCGGCTTTGCTTCCGTCGGGTTAAGCTTTGATCTGTCAAAAAAAGCCAGTGCAGGGCTGATCTATGATTACCGGGAAGCATCATCCCTAACGGCCCAAGCCCCCTCGGAGCTTACCGGTTTTATCAGCTGGAAGGTTTCACAAAAAATACGGCTGCAAACCTACGGGGTTTTGGGGTTTTCAAATGGGAGTCCGGACACCGGCCTTGGCGTTCAGATTAGTTTCCGCCCGTAAAAAACAGGCATAACAAAAACGTGAATTAAATTCGTAGCCCCGCCGCCAATGGTCCGACATAATGTCGGACAGGGGAAAGGTCCAGGACACTCCCCGGCTTCCTGACCTCTCCCTTCCCCAGGCGACAGGGTTGCAATAGACCGCCCTCGTACAACAGACCCTTTGAGCGAGGGCGGTTGCTTTTTTAGTCCAAATCCAAATATGGGATTGTTTCCCACCAACGAGGCTACTATATTGAACCGCTATGTATGAACCGACCGACAACAAACAACCGCCCAAAGCATTAATCGCCGCCACGTCGCGCATATTACGCCCGCTTGTGCGTGGGTTTATTGGTTTGGGGCTGACCTTTCCCATATTGGCCGATATCCTAAAACGCACCTATGTCGATATTGCCAAAGAAGATTTCTCCATCCATAAAGACAAGCTGGCAAGTGATAGCCGTATTAGCCTTCTTACCCGTGTCCACCGCAAAGACGTGCGCAAATTTCGCGAAGAAACCACCCCGCCGCCTTTGGATTTGGCAAGTTCTTCTATTGCTGCCCAAATCATTGCCAACTGGCTCGGCAATCCCCAATTTGTCGACAAACAAGGCCAACCAAAGCCTCTGCCCCGCAGCGGGGACGGCGGCAGTTTTGATACACTGGCCCGCAACACATCCAAAGACATGCACCCCCGGGCCATATTGGACGAGCTGTTGCGCAGCGCGGTTGTCCGACTGGAAGATGACAAGGTTCATCTCGACACCAAAGCTTTTGTGCCGCGCAAGGATTTCGGTGATTTGGCTTATTATTTCGGGTTAAACCTGCATGACCATGCCGCCGCCAGTGTCCACAATCTGACGGGTAATCCGTCGCCTTTTTTGGATCGCTGCGTTCATTATTCCGGCCTCAGCCCCCAATCGGTTCAAATCCTAAAAAAACAAGCCCACAGCTTGGGCATGGACGCCTTGCTCACCCTCAACGCAAGCGCCCAAGACTTGGCCGAGCAGGACAAGGCGGAGAAAAATGCCAATAAGCGCATGACATTTGGCGTCTATTTTTACGACACGGAAGATGACCATCATGACTAGGGTCAAGGTACAAAATCGCCGCAAGCCTGTTGTGGTCGCCGTGCTGGCGCTTCTGGCTATGCTCGTCTTTATTTTCGCGCGGCCCGGCGGGGTTGGCGGCACAGGGATTGACGGCGGCGGGGTTGGCGGCACAGGCATTGGCACAAATATGGGCACAGGTTTCATCGGTACGATTGACGGATTTGGCAGCATCATCGTCAACGGGCAACATATCGGCTACGGGGAAGATTTACCGGTTCGTTTTAATACCCATACGGGCACGACGGCAGATTTAAAGCTCGGCCAGATTGTGCAAGTGCTGGCCACGGCGGATACAAGCGGCGCGCTACAAGCCGTCAATATCCGCGTCTATCATGCCGTCATTGGCCCGCTTGAGGCTGTGGACGGCAATATAGCCACCATCTCATCTCAAACCGTGCGCTTACCGGACGGTTTTGATACTGCCAAGCTCGGCGATACCCTGGCCGTTAGCGGTTTTTGGCAACCGGACGCTCTTATTTTGGCAACGCGCATTGATCCCGCCTCCGCCGCCATGACCAGTACCGCCGCTCTGCCAAACCGTCCTTTTGACGGCCAAACCACCATTTTATCCCTAAGCGGTTTTGTGCAAAGAGACGGGTCAGAGACAAAGCTTTACGGCTATCCCCTCACCAATGTGCCCCATACCTTATCGCCCAAACGGCTTGTCACAATCACCGCTCGCCCCGATAAAACGGCCTTACAGATACAAACCCTCGTCCAAGAGCCAGCGCCGCAAGAACCTACGCCCCCCGCGCCGCTCCAGCAACCTCGCCCAATTAAACAAGACATAGAGGAGAAACCAACCCTGACCGTCCCCACACAAATACCGGTGCCTGCACCCATACCAGAGCCGCCAACGCTGCCAGAACCCCAGCCAACGCAACCGCCCGAAGGGCAACAAACACCCCCTGCGCCGCCAACAGCGACCCCAGAGCGCCTGTCAACACCGGACGCGCCTGAAAGAGCAGCGCCACAAGACCGCACCGAAGAACCGACAGATGCTCCGCCCTCCGCAATAGAACGCGCCCCAACAGAAGCGCAGCAACCAGAAAGGGTAGAGAGAGTTGAACGCCCTGAAAGGGTAGAGCGTCCAGAACGGGTTGAGCGCCCCGCAAGACCCGAACGTCCAGAACGCCCTGAAAGACCGAGACGTTAACCGGCGAAACGGACAAGCCTTCATTTGGTGTTTTTAATCATGCAGCCCTACCCGTATGCAAAAAATTGCTGTACTGAGGTATATAATGGAGAGCGGTATGGCTAAAGATATAAAGGGTGCAAAAGAAAACATGGCAAGCGCCGTGGGGATTAGCGGCGGGTTTGACATCCCTGACCCAACGACAATTGAGCGGCTTGAGGGCAAGGTATCGCCGGCCGAATGGAAATTGCGGGTTGAGCTGGCGGCGACTTACCGACTGTGCGCCCTTTATGGCTGGACGGATTTGGTGTTCACTCATATTTCGGCTCGCTTGCCAGACGAAAACGGCGAGGAGCGGTTTTTGATCAATCCTTACGGGGTTTTATTTGATGAAATGACGGCGTCTTGTTTGGTGAAAGTCGGGCTTGACGGCGGTATAAAACAAGACACACCCTATTTCATCAACACCATCCATTCCGCCGTCCACATTGCCCGGGAGGATGCGGGGTGTGTTTTGCATGTCCATACACCTTACGGCGTCGCGGTCTCGGTGCAAAAGCAGGGCTTGCGCAAATATACGCAATTTTCCATGATCGTTCACGATGATCTTGCCTATCACGATTATGAAGGCATCGCCCTTGACCATGATGAGCGGGAGCGGATTGTCAAAAATCTGGGCAGCAAGAACCTGCTCATGCTGCGCAATCACGGCACGCTGACATTGGGGGCCAATTGCGCCACTGCGTTCATGCGCATGTATTTTCTCGAACAAGCCTGCAAAACACAAATTCTGGCCCAAAGCATTGGCGACCCCAAACACCTCCACGAAGAAACCGACACAATGGCGGCCCGTGTGCAAAGCCAAAGCGCGGCCGCCTTCACACCCGGCATTGGTGACAACCTCGTCTGGCCCGGCTTGATGCGCAAATTGGCAAAAGCCAATCCGGGGCATGAGTATTAAAGTATAACGGCATAGGGGGATAGGGGGATAGTTAGGCTTGAGCGGGACGTAGACAAGACATTGCGTGTCCACAAGCTTGATGCTTTCGCTCCGTTGTCATCTCATTGTCACCCGCTTCCCCCCGCCATCACCCCGCTACCGGTTTACTATTTAGCAAATTTCCAATATTGACAATGTGATATCATTATGATATCATTAGTGTTGATTTTAGAAAAGGACATCATTATGAAAGAAAGAAATTATAATTCCCTGGCGGGCATTCCTATATTGTTGTTGGCGATTGTCTTGCCCTTTGCAGTCATTGGGGTTTGTGTATTGTTTTTGATACCAGGCGGGTTTAAGATATTGGGGGTTATCAGCCTCATAGCCTGCCTGCTTGCAATATGGCTTTTGCTTATGGGGCTTTACAAAGTGGAGCCCAACCAGTCGGCAGTTTTAAGTTTGTTTGGCAAATATATCGGCACGGTACAGATACAGGGTCTACGTTGGAACAATCCGTTCTTTTCCAAGAAGAAAATATCCCTGCGCGTGCGTAATTTTGAAAGCGGACAATTGAAGGTCAATGACCAGGGCGGCTCGCCCATTGAAATTGCCGCGATTGTCGTATGGGAAGTT
>QIKS01000273.1 GCA_003233025.1 Hellea balneolensis
GTCGCATACTTGGAGGCATAGAGGAGTTTTATGCCCCCAATACCCAACCCGCCTGAATTGGTTTTGCTGAAAGCTTTGTGGATGTCCGGGCCATTACCGGTGCGGGCCTTGCACGAAATTTGCGCCGATGAATTGAGCTGGTCATTTTCTTCAACCCGCAAAACCATAAGCCGGATGTGTGATAAGGGATTTGTAGCGCAAAGCGCCAGCGCCAGCGCCGGGCTCTTGCGGGTTCGGGCGCGGGTTTCCAAAACCGCGACATTGGCCCATATGACCAGAGATTTTATGAGCCGGGTTTTGGAAATACAAGACTCTGCACCTGACACATTATTTGCAGCCAGCAAAATCCTTTCTGACGAGGAACTGGAAGAGCTGAGCGGTTTGCTATAAGGATTGGGGCGCGGATTTGGCCAATTGATTGATATCGGTCTCAGGCCGTGCGCCGTAATGGCTGATAACTTCCGCCGCGCACAAGGAACCCAGTGCGCCGGCTTCGGCCCAGCTTTGCCCGCGCGCCCGAGCCGCCAGAACGCCGGCGGCATATTGGTCGCCTGCGCCTGTCGTGTCGATAACTTTACCCACAGGCACGACCTTTATTGTATGCGTGTTGCCGTTCTCGATAATCAAGGAGCCTTTTTCGCCGCGCGTAATGGCTGCTGTGGTTTTTAGGCCGTTAATGGCTTCGTCAAAACTTTGTGTTTGGTAGAGGGATAAAATTTCTTCCTCATTTGCAAATAAGATATCCACATGGTTATCCACAAGCTGCAAGAAAGCATCCCGGTGGCGACCGACGCAGAAGGCGTCCGATAAGGTAAGGGCAACCTGGCGGCCTTTGGCTTTGGCAATCTCTGCCGCCTTGATGAAGGCCTGCTTTTGCGCATTGGTATCGAACAGATAGCCTTCCATATAGATCAGCGCGGCGGCGGCGATGGTGTCAGGGGCGATATCTTGCGGGCCAAAGGCGGTATTGGCACCCAAGAACGTGCTCATGGAGCGCTCCCCGTCCGGAGTTACGGCAATGAGACAGCGGGCGGTTGCCGGGCCGTCTTTTAAGGGAGGTGTGTGGATTTCCACGCCTTCAGCGCGCAGGCTATGGGTGAATTTTTCGCCCAGGGCGTCATCGGCGACCTTACCGATATAGGCGGAGCTGACGCCCATTGCGGCAATGCCCGCCACCGTATTGGCACCAGAACCTCCGGCGATTTCAAGGGGGTTTGTTGCGTTGGCGTCCAAAACCGTATGGAGATGTAAGGCGCGGGCCTCGTCAATCAAAGTCATAGCGCCTTTGGTGATATTTTCTGCGGCCAGCACCGTGTCGGGCACAGGCGCGATAACATCCATAATGGCATTGCCAATACCCAATACATCATATTTTACAGCCATTATTCTTCTCCTCTAGCTTTCCCAGCAATTACGTTAGGTTTTTGCCAAATACAAGTCATATTCTTGCTTGCCATCCGGCCCTAAATTTAATATTGCGAAATATGGTCAAAGCTCAAAAAAATATTGCTATATTGGCGTCGGCTAATCTTTTAGCTGGCGCTGCGGATATGCGCGAAGATGCCTATGAGCTTGATGAGCAGATCGCCAAGCTGCGCCCGGCTTTTTTGCGAGAAAACATGGATTTACATGTGGTGGATTGGCGCAAGGCTTTGGCGCGGGTCGGGGATTTTGACGCCGTATTGCCTTTATTTGTCTGGGATTATTATGAAGAAAATGAGCAAGAGTTTTTGGCGACCATGGCCCAAATTGCTCAAAAGACACATTTGTTTAATTCCTTTGATGTGTTGAAATGGAACGCGGATAAAAGCTATCTCCAAGACCTGCGTAACCTGGGCGCGCCGACCATTCCCGGCGTCCGGCTTGAGCGTGTGAACGAAGAAAGGGTTTTGGCCGCCCTTGAAACCCTGGGTGTCGACAAGGTGGTTATCAAGCCAGAAATTGGCGGCGCTGCCTGGCGACAAGCGGTTTATGAGAAGGGGCAAAAATTTCCCGACAAAGAAAGCCTTCCCCCCGGCGCTGCTCTTGTGCAGCCCTTTTTAAAGGCTGTGCAATCGGAGGGCGAATATTCGTTCGTATATTTTGGCGGCCAATTTTCCCACGGGCTTTTGAAGCGCCCGCAGGCGGGGGATTACCGGGTGCAGTCTATATATGGCGGGCGCGAGGAACATTATCAACCCAGCGCCCAAGAACGGCTGCAAGCGCGTGCGGTTTTGGACGTTCTTGATTTCACACCTCTTTATGCGCGGGTTGATTTGTTGCGCGGCGATCATGGCCGGCTTTTGTTGATCGAACTTGAGATGATTGAGCCTTATCTTTATTTACCCTTTGCAGGCGGCCTTGATGCGCAAAACAAAGGGGCGCAAAAATTAGCGGCTGCCTTGGCGCGCAAGCTTGGCCCGTAAAAACAAGGATCAAAATTCTGTCTTGCATGATGGGGGTATGTTCGCTAGGGCTTATAAGGATTAAGGGAATGAGAGCAGCATGAAGCCAACTGACGCTGGGCATCCGGATTATTACCACAAAGTGGTTGATTGCCAATGGGCTTGTCCGGCTCATACCCCGGTTCCGGCCTATATTCGTCTTATTGCTCAAGGGCGTTACGGCGATGCTTATTTGCTTAACCGAGATTCAAATGTTTTTCCCGGTATTTTGGGCCGCGTCTGTGACCGTCCGTGCGAACCGGCGTGCCGGCGCGGGCGGCTTGAAGAACAGCCGGTGGCGATTTGCCGGCTCAAGCGTGTCGCCGCCGATCACCGGGGTGATATCAGTGATCAATTGCCGCAAAAACCCGATAAAACCAACGGCAAGCGCATTGCGCTTATTGGCGCCGGGCCCGCCTCTTTTACGGTGGCCAATGATTTGGCGCCTATGGGGTATGAATGCACAATTTTTGAAAAGCTGGACGAGCCGGGCGGTTTGATGCGCACCAATATCCCGTCGTTTCGCTTGCCGGAAAAAATACTGAGCGAAGAACTGAACATGATTTTGGACATGGGGGTCAAGCTTAAGCTTGGTAGCCCGGTGGACAGTATGAAGGGGTTGTTGGCTGAGGGTTGGGACGCAATATTTGTCGGCACCGGCGCGCCCAAGGGTAAAAACTTGGATCTGCCGGGTCGTTATGACAGCGACAATATTCACATTGGTATTGATTGGCTGGAGAGCGTTGCTTTTGAGCACACCAAAGAGATCGGCAAAAATGTGCTGATCATCGGGGTTGGCAATACGGCCATGGATTGCTGCCGAACGTCCCTGCGGCTCGGGGCCAAAAATGTCAAAGTTATGGCCCGCAAGCCGCGTGCGTTTTTTAAGGCGTCGGAATGGGAACTGGAAGACGCGGAAGAAGAAAATGTCGAAATTCTCGTCAACCACTCCCCCAAATCATTTGTGGTCAAAGACGGCAAGTTGAGCGGTATGGTTTTTGATGTGATGGAGTATGAGCTTGACAGCGCGGGCAAGATTGTCGAGCAAACCGTAACCGGGCAAGTGACCATCCCTTGTGATGATGTGATTTTGGCCATTGGTCAGGAAAATGCGTTCCCGTGGATTGAACAAGACGCCGGGATAAAATTTGACAAATGGGACGTGCCCGAAGTGGACGAGACCACATTTTGCTCGACCAAAGCCGGCGTGTTTTTTGGCGGTGACGCAGCTTTTGGCCCCAAGAATATCATCTGGGCGGTGGAGCATGGCCACCAGGCGGCGATTTCCATTCACAAGCATTGTCAGGGCGAAGAGCTAACCGATAGGCTGGCCAATGAAATGGATATGAAGCCGACAAAAATGGGCATGTTTGAATGGCGATATTCAAATGCTTATGACGGCTCGAAGCGCCGCGAAATGCAACATGTGGATTTGGTCAAGCGCTTTGCCAAATTGGACACAGAGGTGGAGCTGGGCTTTTCCGCCGAGCAAATTGCCACCGAAGTTGAGCGCTGTCTTAACTGTGATGTCCAGACGGTTTTCGATGCGCCTTTGTGTGAGGAATGCGATGCTTGTATCGATATTTGCCCGGTCGAATGTTTAAGCATTACGACGAACGGCGAAACGACGGACGATCTGCGCAGTGCCTTAAGTGCGTCCGAAGCGCAAGACGGCCAGGATTTATATGTCTCTGGCGCGCTGCCCTTGACCGGGCGGGTGATGATTAAGGACGAAAATGTTTGCTTGCATTGTGGCCTGTGCGCCGAGCGCTGCCCGACCGCCGCCTGGGATATGCAAGAGGGGATAACCTTGATCAGCTACGCCGAGGATCAAGACGGGAAATCTGCGTCATGAACGCCCCTGTTAACGATCTCGTCAATGCCCCTGTCAGCGCTTATGGAGTGAACGATTTTTCGCTGAAATTAGCCAATGTCAACGGCACCGGATCGGCCAGCGCCAATGGGCTTTTGATGAAGGCGATTTTTCGCATGGGGGTGCCGGTTGTTGGTAAAAACATTTTTCCCTCCAACATTCAAGGCCTGCCAACCTGGTATGAGATCAGGGTCAATGAACAAGGTTATCGGGGGCGGTCTGGCGATGTGCATTTGATGGTGGCCATGAACGCCCAAACCTATGAGCAAGACTTGGCCGAATTAAACCCGGGCGGCGTGCTGCTCTATGACAATACCTGGCCGCGTGCCGAGCTTATGCGCCGCAGTGACATTACCGTTTTGGGCGTGCCTTTGGCGCAAATGTGCAACAAAGAATTTACGGCAGCCCGTTCGCGGATTTTGATGAAAAACATGGCCTATGTCGGCGCGGTAGCGGCCTTGCTCGATATCGAGCTTGAGGTTTTGCACACTTTGGTCGGCGAGATGTTTGCTGCCAAGCCCAAGCTGGTTGAGCTTAATGTTCGCGCCCTTGCGCTTGGGTTTGATTATGTACGTGAAAATTTTAAATATCCTTTGGATTTTAAAATCGCCCGGCGCGAAAAAACCAAAAACAAAGTCATGATCGACGGCAATACGGCCGCCGCGTTGGGGTGTATATATGCCGGCGCTACCTTTGGTGCCTGGTATCCGATTACGCCTTCAACCTCCCTGATGGACGGGTTTGAGAAATATTGTAAATTACTGCGTGTTGACGCAAAAACCGGCAAGCATAAATATTGCATCATTCAGGCGGAAGACGAGCTGGCGGCGGCGGGCATGATTATCGGCGCGGCGTGGAACGGGGCGCGGGCCTTTACCCCGACCTCTGGGCCAGGCATTTCCTTGATGAGCGAATTTATCGGCTTTGCCTATTATGCGGAAATTCCCATGGTGTTATTTGATATCCAGCGCACCGGCCCGTCAACCGGCATGCCGACCCGCACCCAGCAATGTGATATACAGCTTTGCGCCTATGCGTCCCACGGCGATACGCGCCATATTTTGCTATTTCCGGCTGATCCGGCCGAATGTTTTGACATGGCGGTGATGGCCCATGATTTGGCCGAGCGGTTTCAAACGCCCATATTTGTGCTTTCCGATATTGATATTGGCATGAACGACTGGATGATTGACGAGCTTAGCTGGGACGAAAACTACCGTCCTGATCGGGGCAAGGTTTTGTCTGAAAACGAGCTTGAAGATATTGAAAAATTTTACCGCTATCTTGATGTTGACGGCGATCATATCGCGGCGCGGACTTTGCCGGGCACCCATCCCAAGGGTGCTTATTTTACGAGGGGGTCGGGGCATAACAAATGGGGCGGCTATACGGAAGACGGGCAGGAATATAAAGAAGTGGTTGACCGGCTGGCTTTGAAATGGGCCAGCGCTGCGGATAAATTGCCCAAACCTGTTATCGTAAAATCTGACAAGAAAACATCCTTTGGTATTATCTCGCTGGGCAGTTGTGACGGCGCGGTTCTGGAGGCTTGTGACCGGTTGGTGGCGCAGGGCATCCATCTGGATTATTTGCGGGTGCGCGGCTTTCCGTTTTGTCGGCAGGTCGAGGAATTTATCGACAGCTATGACAGGGTTTTTGTTATCGAACAGAACCGCGACGGACAATTGTTAAACCTGTTATTGACAGAAACAAATGCGCCGCGACAGAAATTAACCTCCGTATTGCATTATTCCGGCGAGCCGCTCAATTACCATTTTGTGTGCGCTGCCCTTAAAGAAAATTTGAAAATGAAGACGTCCATATGAGTTCCTTTATCAAGCCAAAATTTCGCCGCAAAAATGAACCCGTCAACGATTTGGGTTTGATAAGAAGCGATTATGACGGGGCCATGTCAACTCTGTGCGCTGGCTGTGGCCATGACAGTGTGACGGCCAGCATGGCGCAAGCTTTCTTTGATCTGTCCATCGAGCCACACCGGGCGGTGAAAATATCGGGCATTGGCTGCTCGTCCAAAACCACGGCCTATTTTTTGCGCCAAGCCCACGGCAATAATACGGTGCATGGCCGCATGCCGTCCGTGGCAACCGGGGCGATTGCCGCCAATTCTGAGCTGACATATATCGGTGTTTCTGGCGATGGTGATAGCTTGTCCATTGGGCTGGGCCAGTTCGTTCACGCCATGCGGCGCAATGTTAACATGCTTTATGTATTGGAAAACAACGGCGTTTACGGTCTGACCAAAGGTCAATTTTCTGCCGCCGCTGATCTTGGCTCAACGGCGAAAAAGGGAGCGGTAAATGAACTACCGCCAATTGATCCGGTGTCTTTGGCATTGTCCGTGGGCGCAACATTTGTGGCACGCGGGTTTTCGGGCGACCGGGGGCAATTGGTGCCTTTGATCAAGGCGGGGCTGAAACATAAGGGCTTTGGGTTGATCGATGTAATATCACCCTGCGTCAGCTTTAACGACCATAAAGGCTCGACCAAATCCTACGCCCATACCTATCAATATTATAACCCGGCCGTTCACGCCGATTATGTTGCGCCGCAAGACGCCATAAAAGCTTCTTATGAGGCGGGGGATGCTATGGACATTAAACTACATGACGGCGGGGCGATCACCTTGCGAAAGCTTGAAGCCAATTATGACCCAAGGGACAGAGGCGCCGCTATGAGCCGGGTCTTGACAGGGGATAAAACCGACGAAATTCTCACCGGGCTTTTATATATCAATGAGGACATTAAAGACATGCACGCCTTGTCCAATACGGAGAACCGCCCCTTGGGCCAGATCCCATATAGCGAGCTTAACCCCGGCGCAGC
>QIKS01000028.1 GCA_003233025.1 Hellea balneolensis
ACGGTTTTAGCGTTGTAATACCCGGCCTGGGCCAGCTTAAAGCGGATACGGGTAATTTCTTTGGCATCGGGCAAGGTCAGATGTTGGCCGAAGCGGGCAATCATCGCCTTACTCGCCCGCAAGGTATTGTCGCCGGACGATCTGGTTTTCTCGCCAGGCGCGCCGGCCAATCTTTTCGAAATGGCTTGATTATGCCCGAGGGAACGCGAAACAAACAAACCGATAGCGCAAATACAGACAAAGAAAAATGCCGGAATAATAATAGACAAGGCTTCGATTGATAATGAAAACATGTCGCGCCCCTAAATCCTGAAATTGATCATTTTACGGATGACCAGATTGCCGATAAGCATCCAGACACCTGCGGCCATCATACCTTTGCGGACAAAGGGGTCGTCTTGGACATCGCCGTAAAACTCTGGCGACAACGTCGTCACCGCCATAAACAAAAGAATAGGAACAACATTTAGAATAACCGCAGACATGCGCCCTTCCGCAGATGCCGCCTTAATCTTGAGCCGCATTCTTTGCCGATCGCGCGCCATGGCGGCGTTTTTACGCAAAAGTTCGGCCAGATTACCACCGGTTTTTTCTTGCAAACGAATGGTTGCAGCAAACATATCAAAATCGCCATGACCAATCCGGTCAGCAAGCCTTTGAATGGCTTTGCCAAAAGCCGTGCCGTAGGTTATTTCATCCCCGGCCATGCCAAATTCACTGCCGATGGGGTCAGACATTTCCCGCGCCACCAGATCAACCGCCACAGGCACCGGATGTCCCGCCCGTAAAGAGCGCACAATCACATCCAGCGCATCGGGTAATTGCGTCACGGCTTTTGCCCGTCTGCGCTTGGCGGCAAACATCAAAAACAAAACCGGAAGCGCCATGCCAAAAACACATCCGCCAATAGAGAGGGTCGGGTTATAGGTGAACAAAAATGTGCCAAGGGCAAAGATAAATGCCAAAGCCGGCATGGCCATATAAACCCCATATGCGCCGATAGGAAGCCCGGACTGGACAACGAGGTTGCTGAGCCAAAATTGAAATTTTGCCATCTGCCCATTGCCATCTTTATCGAGACCGCGGGATTTGCGCAATTTGGATAATACATCAACCTGGTCGGAATTTTTAGCCATCATCTGCAACCGGCTATTGGCCATTTTGATTTGCTGGGCGCCTTGCTTGCCAGCCCCGACAACCAATTGCATGACCAGGAAAGCGCAGGCAAAAATAGCGGTATAAATTATGATGACGGGAATACTGGGCATGATTACGGGATAAGCTCCGCAATGGTTTGATCCGATATCTTGCCAACGGGCAAAACCCGCGGCTCGAAAATAGCTTCACTGATATTTAAGTCGCGCGTAACAATTTCATGGAAACAGCGCGGGCGGATACCCGTTGCTCTAAATTCGCCAATAACGGCGTGGTTTGGCCCGGTTCCGGTACGGGTGAAGTTAAAAATTTCCTGCATCTGGACAACTTTGCCTTCCATGCCGGTAACTTCCGTAACACTGGTGATTTTCCGCTGTCCGTCGCTAAGGCGTACGGCCTGAACGATTAAGCCGACGGCAGAAGCGATTTGCCCGGCCACACCTTCAGGGCTGATCTTCATATCACCCATGCCCACCATTTGCTCCAACCGCGTCACCGCATCTCTGGGTGTATTGGCATGGAGGGTGGCGAGGCTTCCTTCATGACCCGTATTCATGGCCTGTAGCATATCAAAGGCTTCTTCGCCCCTGACCTCCCCCAAAATCACCCGGTCAGGACGCATACGCAGCGCGTTTTTCACCAACTCCCTTTGGCGAATTTCACCGCTGCCTTCCAAATTGGGCGGCCTTGTTTCCATGCGCGCCACATGGGGTTGCTGTAGCTGTAATTCCGCTGCATCTTCAATGGTGATCAACCGTTCATTATGGTTGATCGCTTGTGACAAAGCGTTGAGCAATGTGGTTTTGCCCGAACCGGTACCGCCTGAAATCAGGATCGTAACCTTGGCTTTACATGCTGCCCATAAAAACCGCGCAACATCTTCAGGAGCCGCGCCAAATTCGACAAGCTTGTCGAGGGTAAATGGGTTTTTGGAAAATTTACGAATGGACATGAGCGGCCCATCAACGGCAATGGGCGCCACGGCCACATTGACCCGGCTGCCATCCATAAGGCGCGCATCGGCCATAGGATGGCTTTCGTCAACGCGCCGCCCGACGGCAGCAACAATTTTGTTGATAATGCGCAGTAAATGTTCTTCGTCGGCAAATTGAATGTCGGTTAACACCAACTCGCCGCCGCGTTCCACATAAAGCTGCTTATGGGTATTGATGAGAATATCGCTGATGCTGTCATCGGCCAGCAAAGGCTCAAGCGGCCCCAACCCGGTCATTTCATCAACAATGCCCGCCGCAAATTCGCGGATTTCATCTTTGTTGAGTTTAATTTTTTCCTGGGCAATGATCTCCGAAACCCGTTGTTCTATTTGTCGGCGTAAATCATCATCATTAAGCTGATCCAGCAATGATAAATCCAGATCGTCCAGCAACATGGAATGAATACGCAATCTGGTTTTCAGTTTCTCCGTACTGATTTTAGGTTTTACCGGCGGCGATATTGGCGGCGCAGATTTAACACTTTCCTTTGCAGGTTCCAAGGCCGGAGCCTCCGGGTGAGATTGCTCTGCTTGCGGCTCAATATGCGCCTGCTTAACAGATGTTTGCGTGTTTATAATGCTTGAAAATCGTCCCATGATACTTCCTAACCCACCACGGTAAATTTACATTTAGCATGTATGGTAACCAAGTGGTAAATTTAGGCCCTAAGCCCGCCTTTTGAACAAACGCGAAGACGGTTTTTCCGCCTGCACCTGTTCGCCAAGCCAATTTTGAATATGATCGTGTACGGATTTTACGTAGCGGCTTTCCGGGCGTATCTCGCCAGCCGGCTTGCCCTCATTAACCGCAACACGCAATGTTTCCTGATCGTCGCAAATTTGTCCAAGATCTGTGCGGGCCAAAACGGCTTGTGCATCTTTTAAAACCAGCCCGCCGCGTACGGCCCGTCTCTCAAATTTGTTGAGAATAATTTCAGGCGGTGTGTCGCAGCTCATCTCTGCCTGTATAGCGTCTGCGAAAACTTTTGTCTTGTGCAGCGACGGAATACGGACATCGGTAACCAGCGCGAATTTATCCGCCGCGCCAATTGCAGCCTGCGTCCAGGGCCGCCACATGCTTGGTATGTCAAGGATGACAAAATCATACATTGTGCTGACCATGTCCAAAAGCGACAAGAATGCATTGGCCGAAACCGCGTCATTGCCTCCCAATTCACTATGGGCGGCTATCAAGGACAAATGAGCGCTATGTTCTCGTATAAATGTTGCAGCCAATGCCGCGTCCATGCGGCCCTCGCCTGCATTTAACTCCTCAATATGAAGACTGGCCGGCATGTCGAGATAGTGGGCGCAACTGCCTCTTTCAAAATCCAGATCCACCAAACAGACCCGCCTGTCTTTGTTCAGGGAAAGCTCATAGGCCGTCTGCACGGCAAGAGCGCTCACCCCGACACCACCTGCAGTTCCCAGATAGGCCCATATTTGCGCCTCAAGCTGCGGCGGTGTGTTCTCCAACTTGTCGCGTAAGACAAGCACGTCACCATCTGTTGTTTCCGTGTTCATTTTAGTGTCCAAAATTCCTGATTATTATTCGGTCTGGGCGCTGGCCGACGCATCAACCTTGCCTTGTCGGTATTTTTCTAAAGCCAAGGCGGTTCTTGCCGGGTCAGCGGGAATATATGTATTGGCTTTTTGTTGTGCAGAAGGCTTGACGGCATGGGCCTGGATATTGGCGTGTGTCGCCGCCCCGTGCTGGTCACCAAATTGACCTTGCAACACCGGCACTGAAGTTGTGCAGCCCGTTATCAACAGAGCTGAAAGCGAAAAAAGACTGGCTTTTGTAAAAATTTTCATGGGGCGTTCCTCTTAAAACACATGACCATAGCTGGCGGACAAACCGCCTTTAACTTTGGTATCAGTTTTGGTTTGTTTTGGTTTTTCATTACGGGTTTTTTTGGCAGTACCTGCCCGTCCTTCAAGCTTTCCGTTCAAGAAGAAGTTTGCTTCACCAGCCGTCATTCTGCCGTCCAACGGCGTTGATAGCTCGCTGATATCAGATACAGGCTGAACCAGTTTTGGCGTTACAATGATGACCAATTCCGTTTCGTTGTTTTTATAACGCGAGGAGCGAAACAGCGCCCCCAACACCGGAACATCACCGAGCCAAGGCACTTGGCTGTTATTATTTGATTGTGTATTTTGCAACAGGCCGGCAATGGCAAAACTTTGACCATTGCGAAGCTCAACAACCGTATCGGCTCTGCGGATATTTAGGGACGGCACTTCAACGCCGCCAATGCGCACCGCGGTGGTAAAATCAAGCTGGCTTACCTCCGGCTTTACTTCCAGATTGATAATCCCGTCATCCAAAACCGTTGGGGTAAAAGACAGCCCAACGCCAAATTGCCGATAACTAATGGTGATGTCACCATTGCCCGCAGAAACGGGAATGGGAAATTCACCACCGGCCAAAAAGCTCGCCGATTGGCCGGACATAGAGATTAAATTAGGTTCCGCCAATGTGCGAATAATACCATTGTCTTCCAGGGCCTCGATGCGGGCGTCAATGCTGGTTGGCCCCAATGCTTCAGACAACAACAAGCTCCCCACCCCACTGCCGCCGGCCAAACCAACGCCACTGCCAAAAGCAAATTCGCCGGCCTGCTGCACCAATAAATTAATGCCCAATTCCTTAATCGCACTTCGGGTGGCTTCGATAAACCGCACCTCTAACATGACTTGGTGAGAATCGCGAACGGACAAACCATTGGTCACTTCCTCGCCGCCAAAAGCTTGCGCGATCTTTAAAGCTTGATTGGAAATTTTATTGGTGCTGACTTTGCCAGAGAGATAAATCTTGCCTGCCAGTGTTCGAACAGCAATGCTTTCATTTGGAAAATGTTCATATAAGCTTTCCTTTAGCCCCTCAACATCATAACCCACATCAACTGATATCACATCTAATAGGCGTTTCTTTTTATCATAAACCATAACGCTGGTTTTACCGCGCGCTAGTCCGGTTATGTGAAAGGAGCGGTCACTTAAAATAACCACATCTGCAATCTTGGAATTGCCAACGCGCACTTCCGAAAAGGCTTGATCTGAGCGCAAGGTAATGTTGCCGTCTTTGACAACTTGTGCGGTGACATGTTCAGCGTCCAATGTTGTTTCCACCCAGGATTTTGCCAGAGCCGGGCTGGAAAACAAGGTTGCCGCCAAGATGCAAGCCGTCAGAACGGTGCTTGACAAGATGTTTTTCTTGTATGGCCGTGTGTGATTGATCTGTGACATTATAGTGACCCCCCTGCCATATGCGGCTGTTTTTCATCTTCCTTGAAAACGGTGACCTGATCGCGGTTTCCGTTTCGAATAACCGTCACGCTCGCGGTATTATGAGCGGGCTTTATGGCGACTGATTTATTACGGGCCGCCGTTCTTCTTGTTGGCGACGAACCTGTGTTGAGATCGCTCATTGTGAGTGTCCGTGACACGGTGGCTTCTTCTGATCCAATGCTGCGCAACGCCATGCTCAAAGAGCCGACCGAACTAGCCAATGCCAGTTTTTGCGCTTGGGTGTGACTAACTTCCAAGGTCAGGGTTTTGGTTGTCTCGGCATTTCCCGTCTCGATTGCCCTTTGTGCGCCAACACCTAAAACCCGGACGTTTTGCACAAGCAGACCGGTGGTAAAAGCAACCTTGTAATTTTCGTTGCCGCGTGTATTTTGGCGCCCCTTGTTTGGTTTGGAAATTTGGTCAACCTCTTGGGTCAATAAAATATCAACCGCGTCGCCAGGTTTGATAAACCCCGAAACGCCCGTAACATCCGTAATGCGGATGGATACGGCGCGCATGCCCTCCTGGATCATGGTAGACAATGTAGCATGGCCTCCAGGCCCACTAATTTTAAATTCAAGCACCGGCTCGTTTTGCGTCATTCTTACAAGCACAACTGGCGGGTTTTGCGGATCGCTAAACAAAAGATCAAAATCCCCAAAGCTACCAACAGGCAAGGCCTCGACAGGATATTCCGCCAGGCGCAAATGTTGAGGTGAAAGCGTGTCGCCAACACTTAAATCAAGGCTTGCAACAAGAACCGGCTGTGTTTGCACGGCTTTTACAGGTTTTATTTGTGAAGCGTCGCGCTGGGCATATTGCGTGTTGACGGCCCGGTCAATAAGCCCTCGGGCCATGAAAACGGCAACAATGCCAAAAACAGCTGAAGCCCCCAATGTAATGACTGTACCACGTCTCATACTCATCCCCATTTCAGCCAAACCCAATTATCAGCTATGAAACAGCTTTAACCGTAAGGGGATAAAAACCAGTGAAGGCTTATAGTTACCAAAACCGTAAATTTTTTTGCACAATCGGGGCTTGCTACCCGATCAAGCCCTGCATAATATGGCGGGCTTGTTACGACAATAAAAGGGTTTTATGACATCTGCACTGAACACCGGTATTCTTAAAGCGGCGCAGGACGCCCTGGAAAATGCCTATGCCCCTTATTCAAACTTCCCTGTTGGCGCTGCTATTTTGGGACAAAACGGACGTATCTATGTTGGATGTAATGTTGAAAACGCCGCCTACCCGCAAGGGTTGTGCGCCGAAGCCGGAGCGATTGCGGCAATGGTTGCAGACGGAGAAAAACGGATAGAACAAATCTGTATTGTCAGCGGCAGCGCTAAACCCGTACCGCCTTGCGGCGGGTGTCGCCAAAAAATATCTGAATTTTCAAGCCCCACAACACCGATTTTCGTTGCCAGCGCAAATGGCAGCTATAAAGAATTTAGCATGGCCGAATTGTTTCCGCTTCCTTTTGGCAGCAAAAATTTACAGGCGCCCTCATGAACGCAAAAAAATTAGCAGATGATATCCGGGCGCGCTGCGCAGGCAAGTCCGTTGACATGGGTTTGGTGCTCGGCTCCGGCCTGTCGGCATTAGTCGAGCAAATCGAAGATCCAAC
>QIKS01000227.1 GCA_003233025.1 Hellea balneolensis
CGTGGCTCTATTTTTGGGCTTTTGGGGCCGAACGGTGCCGGGAAATCAACCTTGATTAATATTCTGGCCGGGCTGGTCATGAAAACCGAGGGCAGCGCGCAAATCTGTGGCTATGATATTGAGCGCCAAACCCGAATGGCCCGTGCCAGCATTGGCGTTGTGCCGCAAGAAATCGCTATGGATGTTTATTTCACCCCTTGGCAGGCTTTGGAAAACCAAGCCGGGTTTTACGGGGTTCCCAAGCGCGAGCGGCGCAGCGATGAGATATTGGCGGCCCTGGGACTGACCGATAAAAGAGACGCCTATGTGCGCCAACTTTCCGGCGGTATGAAGCGCCGGCTATTGATTGCCAAAGCCCTCGTCCACAACCCGCCGGTTCTTATTTTGGACGAACCCACCGCAGGCGTTGATATCGAGCTGCGCAGGCAATTGTGGGAATATGTCCAAGAATTACATGCGGGCGGAACAACAATTATCCTCACCACCCATTATCTTGAGGAGGCGGAAAACCTGTGCGACCGGATTGCCATTATCCACGAAGGGAATATCACCGCCAATGAAGACAAAAAAACCATGCTTGGTCGGCTCGACCAGAAAACCCTGGTGATTACGCCCGAACAGGCCATGACGAAAATCCCGGCTTCTTTAGCAAAATTTGATAGCCAAATCCGGGATGACGCTACATTGGCCATAACCTATCACACCAAAGATGTCTCCGTCTCCGAGCTGCTGGCAAAAATCAAGGCGGCGAAAATCACCATTGCCGATCTGCGGACTGAACAGCCCGATCTTGAAGACGTGTTTATGGCCTTGACCTATCATCAACCAAAGCAGACATAGCGATGCACAGCAGGCGCATTTATTCGTACAGGCAGATTTGGGTCATGTTGCTAAGCTCAAAAAACCCCTTGCATAACTTTAGAACCGTTCTTATATTACCGCGATGAACACCAAAGACATAAATATACAAATGTTCCAGCTTTTGGTTGAGCACAATATTCGCCCCACCACAATTCGCAAAGCCATTGCAGCTATGCTGTTTGACGGCGAGGACAGGCATGTCAGTGTTGATGACGTTATCGAAATGGCGAAAAAGGCCAATATCAAAACATCCGTAGCCAGCGTTTATAACACCCTAAACCGGTTTGCAACGGCTGGCCTTTTATCTCGTGTTTGCGTCGATTTGAACCGGGTGTTTTTTGATACCAATTTGTCGCAACATCATCATTTCTATTTTGAAGACGAAGGCCGGCTTGTCGATATCCCGGCGGACAATCTTAAGGTTTCAGGTTTGCCCCAACTGCCGAAAGGCCGCGCGGTAAAGTCTATTGAAGTTATGGTGCGGATTTAATTTAGAATCGTTCTAAAGCTTCTTGACGAGAACGCCGCGCCCGGTATATAAACTCAGATAGAGACGATAAATAAATTGCTTTTTTAAAGCGATCCTCGCCAAAATGAATGTGTAATAATAGCTGGTTTTTAAATTAAATATAGGGAAGATTAATTATGTCAGATAACGCAAATAAGTGCCCGGTCATGGGCGGATCAGATAAGCACGCCAAGCTCGGCGCTACGGGGAACCAACATTGGTGGCCAGAGCAATTAAACTTGAAAATGCTTCATCAAAATTCACCCCAGGGTGATCCTATGGGCGAAGCATTTAACTATGCCAAAGCGTTTAAAACCCTAAATTTGAAAACCTTGGCCAAGGATGTTGACGCGGTGATGACAAATTCTCAAGACTGGTGGCCAGCCGACTATGGTCATTACGGCCCGTTCTTTATTCGTATGGCCTGGCACAGTGCCGGCACATACCGTATTCAGGATGGACGTGGCGGTGCGTCCACTGGTTCACAACGTTTTGCGCCGCTCAATAGCTGGCCGGACAATGGCAATCTCGACAAAGCCCGCAGATTGCTTTGGCCGATTAAACAAAAATACGGCCGCAAGCTGTCTTGGGCGGATTTGATGATTTTTGCCGGCAACCGTGCGCTTGAAACAATGGGTTTTAAAACATTTGGTTTTGCCGGTGGTCGCGAAGATATTTGGGAACCGGAAGAAGATATTTACTGGGGCCCGGAGGCCGGGTGGCTCGACGATGAGCGCTATACCGGCGACCGCGAGCTTGCTAACCCGCTCGGCGCCGTTCAAATGGGCTTGATTTATGTCAACCCGGAGGGGCCAAATGGCAAGCCTGATCCGCTGGCCTCGGCCCGTGATATCCGCGAAACATTTGCCCGCATGGCGATGAATGACGAAGAAACCGTCGCTCTTGTGGCCGGTGGTCATACGTTCGGCAAGGCGCACGGCGCGGCCGATCCGGGCAAATATGTTGGCTGCGAACCTGAAGCCGCGACGATGGAAGAGCAAGGATTTGGCTGGAAGCAAAGCTACGGCAAAGGCAAAGCAAGTGAAATGACCACGAGCGGCATTGAAGGTGCTTGGACAACAAATCCAACCCAATGGGACAATGGCTTTTTCGACGTTCTATTTGGTTATGACTGGAAATTGACAAAAAGCCCGGCCGGCGCCCAGCAATGGACACCAACAAAAGCGTCCAAAGCCGACATGGCGCCCGATGCCAGCGATCCGGCCAAGTCCAAACCTCTTATGATGACGACCGCTGACATGGCCTTGAAAATGGACCCGGCCTATGAAAAGATTTCACGCCGGTTCCATCAAAACCCTGAAGAGTTTGCCGACGTATTTGCCAGAGCATGGTATAAAATGACCCACCGCGACATGGGGCCTGCCAGCTGTTACCTTGGCTCTATGGTGCCGGCTGAAGAACTTTTGTGGCAAGACCCTGTTCCGGCCCGCACCCACAAACCCGTCAGCAAGAAAGATATTGAAGCCCTTAAGAAAACTATTTTGGCCACCCGGCTCTCGGTTTCTCAACTGGTGTCAACTGCTTGGGCATCTGCCTCAACATTTCGCGGTTCCGACAAGCGCGGCGGGGCCAATGGCGGGCGTATTCGTCTGGCACCGCAAAAAGATTGGGACGTCAATGACCCTGCCGAGTTAGGGAAAATTCTTAAAACCCTAAAGCGCATTCAAACCAGGTTCAACAAAACCTCTGGGCGCACGCAAGTTTCGTTGGCGGATCTCATTGTTCTTGGCGGCTGTGCAGCTGTTGAGAAGGCGGCGAAAAAAGCTGGCCATAAAGTTAAAGTCCCCTTCACGCCTGGCCGTACAGATACATCGCAAGCTCAAACAGACACAAATTCTTTTGCGGCACTAGAGCCAACAACAGACGGTTTTCGTAATTATAGTGCAAAATCTCCGACAAGTCCGGCCGAATATACCTTGGTTGACCGCGCACAATTGCTGACATTGACCGGGCCTGAAATGACCGTTCTGGTTGGCGGGCTTCGGGTTTTGGGCGCCAATGCCCACGGTTCCAAGCACGGCGTTTTGACAAACAAGCCGGGCACTTTGACCAATGATTTCTTCGTAAATTTACTCAGCATGGACACAACCTGGAAAGCAAATGGTAAAACCCAGCATGTGTTTGAAGGCCGTGACCGCGCTACGGGTAAGCTTAAATGGACGGGAACCCGCAATGATCTTGTCTTTGGTTCAAATTCTCAACTGCGCGCCCTTGCAGAGGTTTATGCCTGCGATGATGCGCAAAAAACATTTGTGCGTGATTTCGTGGCGGCCTGGGACAAAGTTATGAACCTCGACCGCTTTGATCTTTCCGCCTGATTAAGCAATAAATACGAACGCTGGTGAGCGCCGCAAGCTCATCAGCGTTCGTGTCGTTTCATCTTTGGCAGATCTGTGATGGTTTTTCCTATTTGCGCTCGCTCTTGCCCGGCCTTATACTCACTCATATTATTGCACCTATTTGAGATGAGATATTTATGGCCCTTGCCGAAGCAATCCTTGTTTGTCTGACCGATCGACCCATGAGCGGTTATGATTTGGCAAAAACATTTGATGCCAGTATCGGGTTTTTCTGGCGCGCCTCCCACCAGCAAGTTTACCGTGAACTGGCCCGGCTGCGCGAGCGCGGCCTTGTTGAAAGCCGCGAAATAGAGCAAAAAGGCAAGCCAAACCGGATCATCCATACTATCACCAAGACCGGTAAAGAATTCATCCAAGCCTGGTCGGTAAAACCGTGCCGCATGCCGTCGGTCAAGGATGAATTACTGGTCAAATTATATGCCCTTGACGATGTTGATATGCCCGCATTGCGCGAGCAATTGGAGGTTCGCGTCGATCAGCACAAAGCAAAGATGGACGCATATTTGCGCATTAAAGAACGGTTTTATGACAAAAAAACCCTGTCACGACACCAAAAAGGCAAATACATTGCCCTGACCATGGGCATTAGCAATCAAGTAGAAATGATAACCTCATTTGAAAAAGCCATTACAATGCTCGGAGAAATCGATGGGTAAAATAAGCAGAAGAAAAATAAACATGTTCTTATCCGTAGGCATCAGCCTTTTCGCACTCGGATCTATTACAAATTGTTCAGCCCCCAAAAACGCTGCCAGTACCGATCAACCGGAGACATTAGCCCACATATACCTTGTCCGGCACGCTGAAAAAATTACCGGCCCGCAAGCCGGTCGCAACCCAGAACTGTCAGGTGCTGGGAAGAAACGCGCCCAGATCTTGGTTGCGGTTTTAGCGGATAAAAATATTGGGCACATTCATTCAACCAATTTTATCCGCACCATAGACACCGCTACGCCGTTGGCCAATGCCCTCGGATTGGAAATCAAGTTTTACGACCCCCGCGACCTCGGTGCATTGGCGACAAAAATTAGAGAGCAAGGCGGGCATCATCTTGTCGTGGGCCACAGCAACACTACCCCGCAAGCCGTCATCGCCCTTGGCAGCGAGACGGTGTATTCGCCGATTGATGAGAAAAACGAATATGATCGTCTTTACGAAGTCCAGATTTTATCCGATAGCGTTAAGACAAAGTTGACCCGCTATGGGGAATTATACCAAGCTACCGACTAATGTCAGCCCAAGAACAATGGCAATTTTGGATAGACCGGGGCGGGACATTTACCGATATTGTCGCGCGGCGCCGCGGCGGTAATTTGCAGACGAAAAAACTCCTGTCCGATAATCCGCAACATTATGATGACGCGGCCCTTGAAGGTATGCGCCAATTTCTGGGCCTCCCCAGTCATGCTTCTTTGCACGGCGCGCCGATTGCCAGCGTCAAGATGGGCACGACGGTGGCGACCAACGCCCTATTGGAGCGCAAAGGCGAAAGAACGGCTTTGGCGATCACCAAAGGTTTGCGCGACGCCTTGGAGATCGGCACCCAGGCCCGCGCCGATATTTTTGCGCTTAATGTTGAAAAACCGCAGCCTCTCTATGAAGCCGTCATTGAAATTGATGAGCGGCTGGACGCCCACGGCAATGTGCTTACACCCCTCGATATGGACGCCGCAGAAGCGGACTTGCGCAAACTTTACGAACAAGGGTATAGGGTTTTAGCGGTCGCCTTGATCCACGCTTATAAAAACCCCGAACACGAAAAAAACATCGCAAGCTTAGCGGCGAAAATCGGCATGACGCAAATCTCGACCTCCCACGAAACCAGCCCGTTGGTCAAGTTGATCCCCAGAGGACGAACGGCGGTTATTGATGCTTATCTATCCCCGACCTTACACCGCTACACCAACAAAATATCGGCGGCTCTTTGCGACGAAAAATCCGGTGGGCCGGAAATTTTGTTTATGCAATCTTCGGGCGGTTTGGCGGACGCGCAAAATTTTCATGGCCGAAACGCCGTCTTGTCCGGCCCGGCGGGCGGCGTTATCGGCGCGGTACGCACGGCGACCCAGGCCGGGTTTGATAAAATCATTGGCTTTGATATGGGCGGCACATCGACGGATGTCTTTCATTTCAACGGCCAATATGAGCGCAGTTTGGAAACCAGCGTTGCCGGCATTCCCATGCGCGCACCCATGTTGGAAATCCATACGGTGGCGGCAGGCGGCGGTTCTATCCTGGACGATGACGGACATGTCTTTAGCGTCGGCCCCCGCTCCGCCGGTGCCGCTCCCGGCCCGGCTTGTTACCGGGGCGGCGGGCCTCTTTGCGTTACCGATATTAATTTGGTGCTGGGCAAAATATCGCCAGCGTTTTTCCCCAAAATCTTTGGCGACAAGCAAAACCAACCCCTTGATAAAGACGCCCCGCACCAGAAATTTAAACAAATCGCCGAGCGAAACGCCCGTTCAGTTGAAGGCGTGGCGGAAGGTTTTCTGGCCATTGCCATCCAGCATATGGCCCGTGCTATCAAGAAAATCTCGACCCAGCGCGGCTATGATGTGCAAGATTACACCTTGGTCAGTTTCGGCGGGGCGGGCGGACAACATGCCTGCCTTGTCGCCGAAGCTTTGGGCATGGAGAGCCTTTTTATCCACCCCCTGTCAGGCGTTCTCTCGGCCCTTGGTATGGGCCTGGCGGAACGCTCAACCATCGCCCAAAAAACCATTAATCTGCCCATAGACCAGCTCGAAAAAGTTTACAAAATTGCTTGTGAACTGGCAGCGTCAGGGGAGAAAAAACTACGCGCCCAGATGAAAAACACAGATATCCATGCCCGCACCCATGCCTATTTGCGCTACGCTGGTTCGGACACCGCTTTGGAAGTCCCGTTCGCCCAAAGCGCCGATTTAAAAGCCGAATTTGAGCAAGCCCATCAAGCCCGCTTTAGTTTCATCACCCCGGACATAGATATTATCATCGACCGGATTAGCGTCGAAAATTACGGCGGCGGCGGCGCACTTGACATGGCCAGCGCCCCGCCCGCTGGCGCGCACACGGCACAAAAAACCAGGATTTATACCAAAGGAAAATGGCGAGACGCAGATGTTCACACCCGCACATCCCTCAACCCCGGACAGATTATTGACGGGCCTGCCCTCATTCTTGACGACACGGCAACGACCATGGTTGAACCGGGCTGGCAAGCCCTGTTACGGCCCGACCACAGCCTGCATCTGACACGCACCGAAAGCGGACACCGCCAGACACCAGACAATGCCGACATAAAATGCGATCCCGTACGCCTGGAGATTTTCAACAATCTGTTCATGTCCATTGCCGAGCAAATGGGAGCGGTTTTGCAAAACACCGCCAGCTCGGTCAATATTAAAGAACGCCTGGATTTTTCATGCGCAATCTTTGACGCAAATGGCGCGCTGGTGGCCAATGCCCCGCATATGCCCGTCCATATTGGCTCCATGGACGCCAGTGTGAAAGCCTTGATGGACAGCGGGCTGACCATGCGGGCCGGCGACAGTTTTGTTCACAACAACCCCTATGACGGCGGCACGCATCTGCCTGATATCAATGTCATCACGCCGGTGTTTGACACGGCAAAAACATCAATTCTTTTCTTTGTCGCCAGCCGGGGCCACCACGCGGATATTGGCGGCCTATCGCCTGGATCTATGTCACCTTTGGC
>QIKS01000062.1 GCA_003233025.1 Hellea balneolensis
GGTGATTTTGTCCGTCCAAAGCTTTTCTTCACGCACCAGAGCCTGCGCAGCAAGGGCTGTGCCTGTTTCTGCTTTTTGCCATTCAGCTTTCAAGCTGGCCAGTTCACGACTTGTGATTAAAGCCAGCGTATCGCCCCTGCTTACCGTGTCGCCCTCACTGGCATAAAGCCGGGCAATCACACCGCTGACCTTGGGCGAGACATTTGCGATCCGATCTGCATCAAAACGAATTTCAGCAGGTAGATTAAGCGATTGGCCTATTTCAGCCATCTGCGCTTTACCGAGCTTTATGCCAACCTCATTGGCCGCCTGCGCCGTCAATTTAACAACGTCACCGCCGTCTTCGGCGTGGTCATCATCATCACCGTCGCCATTGACATTGGCATGATTGTCAGCATGTTCATCGACTTGATTTGGGTGATCGTCATGGGCTGCGGCTGGCGCTTTTGCGCCGTCACCACAAGCGGCAAGCAAGGCCGTCACTATC
The DNA here is from genome assembly GCA_003233025.1 of Hellea balneolensis. Classification (GTDB taxonomy): domain Bacteria; phylum Pseudomonadota; class Alphaproteobacteria; order Caulobacterales; family Maricaulaceae; genus Robiginitomaculum_A; species Robiginitomaculum_A balneolensis_A. The sequence goes on from QIKS01000062.1 coordinate 488, forward strand.
AATACGAACGTGGCTAATTTCAATTTCTGTTTCATTGGAGGTCTCCATCAAAGGGGGTGGCGCCGATCAAGCTTTTAAGGCGCATGTCTTCACTATTTAAGGTTCGGGTGGCATCAATCACCGCGACACCGGCCTCGATCAGTCGTTTGCGAGAATCCAGTGTTGTGGTGAGGTCAAACTTCCCGGCAGCATATCCTTGCACCGAGGCCTCATAAGCGAAGCGTGCCGCGGGCAGGGCTTCAGCTTCGAGCAAGGTCAAGCGCCCGCGCGCGGCCCGGACTTGAGCAATTGCAGAGCGTTGGCGTGCCAGAAGCCGGGCCTGGACCGCGGTACGGTTGATGCTCTTTGCTTTGGCACGATACCCGGCGGCGCGCACTGCGTCGCGGTTGCGGTTAAACAGCGGGATTGGAACACTGACACCGACAAGAAATGCAGTGTCGCCGGTTTCTTGAAACTGGCGCAATCCGGCGCTAAGCGTTACGTCTGGCACGCCAATGGCCTGGGCCAAATCTTGCTCGGCACGAAGCCTTGCGGCATGGGCCGTGGCGACAGCCAATTCAGGGTGTTTGCTTAATCCCGGTATTGCCGAAAGGGCGCTCTCGCCTATTGTCGGCTCGCGGATCTCAGATACTAGAACTACAGGCTCAGCGCTGCCCCAAAGGGCAGCAAGTTCATACCGCGCCTGCTCAACATCACCGTGGGTCACAAAAACTGCCGCACGCAATATGGCCGCATCGGCGCGGGCGCGCGATAATTCCGGCGGAGCTGCTGCGCCAGCCTCTACCCGCTTGGAGACCGTTTTTTCAAGCGATGAAGCAAGATCGGCGGACTGTTCAGCAAGTTCAACTAGCCGAATTCTTGCTTGCAAGTCATAAAACAACAGGGCCGCTTCAAGCTCTGTTTCGCGTAAAATCGCACTGCATTGCGCTGAACGCAACGCCGCATTGGCCCGGCCAGCCCGCTCGCGTTTGTTTCGTTTGTCGCCAAGCTGGAAGGTTTGTTCAATCAAAAACGTTGTCTCCGTTTGATCAAACCCAGCTAGCGCTCCCGACCCAGAAAAATTTTCAACCTCAAGACCGATGGTGGGGTTGAGCCGCCGTCCGGCCTGATCGGCATCCGCTTGCGCTGCACGGATTTCCAAAGCGGCCTGACGCACTTCAGGTGCAGCGCCGCGCACCTGCGCAATAACGGCGTTAAGATCAATTGGTGTTCCTGGCAGTATTGCAGGAACGCTCCGCGTCAGCCCCGCGCACGGAGCCGCGACAGCAAGGCCCGAAGGGGCGATTGCCATCAGGACGCACAGCGCGCCCAATTTGAATTTTGACATGTAATTTAATCCTAGTGGTAACCTTAAAACAACGATAAACCAGCGCTTGGAAGCGCTGCTAGCGAGGCAGGTTAGGCACGAGGAGGACGGTATAAACCCAAAGGCCCGCCGCGGGGCATTGCTTGGTCAGAGCCCGGTCTTAGAGACAGCATGGCTGATATACCGTAGCTCAGGCCGGAAACTTTCATGCCGACCATATGAACGTGGCAGGGGCCGCAATTATGGACATGATGATCATGGTCCGGGCGTTGATCTTCGCTATCTTTTTCAAGATTAGCATTTTTAACGCCAGCATGTTGGGCCGTAATGTCGGCGCTCTGGCAGGCGATCTCGTCTGCATCAACCGGATGAATATCAGCCGCTAACGCACCAAAACTCATCGCCATAGCAAGCAAGGCGGTAAGCCAAAATCTGGCGGAACATATAAGTACGACAAGTTTCATCTATACCAGTTTAGCAGGCCTTGATCTTAATTTCATTAACATAATTCATTATGTTATTTTAATGTAGCGTTTCATCAAGGCCGCTTTTCAAAGATCAACATGTTCGCACCATAGCATACCATCACCAATATGACTTTCGTGTCTATACCTTACGGCCTTCAAACAAATGCAGATCCCAGATAAAATGCCGAATTTCTTCAGCAAGTTAAATGATTTATTATTGAAAAGAAATGGCGCGAGTGACGGGACTCGAACCCGCGGCCTCTGGCGTGACAGGCCAGCGCTCTAACCAACTGAGCTACACCCGCTTAAAAAAGCTTTACGCTTGCAAGGCGCTTCTACTACCTCGCCCTCAGGGGGGCGTCAATGTGTTTTAAGGGTAATTTCAGGTTTTTTTGCGGAACAGGTGAGGTGAGGGCGGACTATAGGTGTCGATGTTTAGCGGGTTGTTTGAATAACGCAGCAAAACATCGCAAATTGGCTAAATTGGCTTGAAAAATAGAATTTGGCTAAATAGCAATACAAAATTTTAACCCATAGACAAAAGTTATAGGGCAGGTTTATAAGGTTATCAGGAGGACAGTTTATGCGGCTGAGACATATAGAAGTTTTTCATGCGGTTTATTCAAATGGCTCCATCAGTGCGGCGGCACGTATGTTAAATGTGTCGCAGCCTGCCGTGAGTAAAGTGTTGCGCCACGCGGAAGCGCAATTGGGTTTTACATTGTTTGATAGAAGTAAGGGTAAATTAATCCCGACCACAGACGGGATTGAATTGTTCACCGAGGTGAGTAGGGTTTATCAGGAAATTGGTGCGCTTCGCCGCATAGCCAGGAACATTAAAAGCAATAAATCTGGCCAAATACGCATTGCGGCCATTACCGGTTTGGCATTTGATATGTTGCCGCGTGTTATTGCCCAATATCAAATAAACTCCCCTAATGTCGCCTTTGAAGTGCAAACGCAGCATTACCGTAAATTGGAATCATCATTATTTGAAATGGAAAATGATATCGGGTTGGCCTTTCACCCTCCTTCCCATCAAGGGTTGAAATCATATGAGCTTGGAGAGGCAGAATTTGCTTGCGTTTATAGTAAAAATGTCTTTCCCGGGCAGCCGAAGCGGATAAAAATGGCTGATCTGAAACATATGGAAGCGATCGCCATGAATGGGCGAGGGCCACTTGGTCGGCTGCTCATGGATAAAGTTCAAAATCGCGATGTCACCCTGCATACCCGCCTTGTGGCAGATACCTGTTTTATGGCCACCAGGTTTGTCAAGCATAGCGGCGGTGTGACAATCGTTGACGAATTTACCGCAAGGGCGCAAATTGATGATGATTTGGAATTTGCCAGGTTTGACCCACCTATCAAGTTTTCTGTAAAAGCACTTTACTTGGAATCCCGGCCGCTTTCAGGCCTATGTGAGGATTTTTTGGAGAGTTTTAAAGCGCAATTTGAAGAATTTATTGGCGACGAGGCTGATTAAGCTCAACCTATAACCAAAGCTTATACCCATTGTATATCTTATTAATGTACCGAACTTTAATGCTTGGCTACAAATCTGTTCACAGGATGAGAAATTATGAGGGTGGTTTTTCGGTGATAATGTCGAAACCTAGCTCACATAAGCAAACAGGGGAGCTACCATGACACACCGCTTTTATACATCAACAGCATTAGGGTTATTACTGGCAGGGCCATTTTCCATGGGGGCCGTCTCCTTTGCGCAAGAGGGGCAAACGTCGGCACAAAATGCAACCAATGACGAGATTGTCGTGACCGGGTCACGGATCCGACGTTCCAATATATATACGGCTATTCCCGTACAGGGGCTGGATATTGCAGATATTGAATCTAGCGGCACTGCTGATTTGGCGGAACTTATAACGCAAATTCCAGGTGTTGAATTTTCTCTTTCCCCTGAAAGTACAAATTTAAGTACGCAAAATCGCGGCCTGAGCACGATTAATTTGCGCGGCCTTGGCGGGGATCGTACTTTGGTTTTGATCAATAGCCGCCGCGCCGTTTCCAATTCGGGCAATGGCGAGCGGGTTAGCCTTGACACCATTCCGTCGGGGTTTGTCCAGCGTGTGGAGGTAACCACTGGCGGTGCGTCGGCTATTTACGGTGCAGATGCGATAGCGGGGGTTGCCAATGTCATTCTTCGTGACGGCTTTGAGGGTGTGCGTGCAGGCTACCGTTTTAGTTCCGCCGATGCGAGCGGAGAGCGCGAAAATACCGTTGATCTTACAATTGGTAAAAACTTTGCCGGGGATCGCGGCAATGTTTTGCTCGGCGTGACCTATGATAATGAGACGGCCGTTTTTGCTGACGCGACACGGCCAGACTCGATTACGCCATTTCGGTTCAACCCTGATCCCGACTGTGTCCCTGAGCGCTTTACCGAATGCGACCGTGACCTTAGCTCGTTTTTGCCGGGTGGGCGCTTTGAGGGTGATGATGCGTGGAATATTGGCGGGGTCTGGTTTAATGACCAGTCACTTGTGCCCGACGATGGCCGCATAAGCGCCGGGTTTGAAACAGACCGTGACGGGTTTAATCTGAGGACCGGGCGTACCCTGTCGCCAGATGTCGAAACCCTGGCGCTGGCTGGCAATCTTGATTACGATCTGACAAACAATATTTCTGCTTTTGCGGAGGTGTATTATACGGATGTTGGTACTTCATCTCTTGCCGGTATAGGCAGAACTGCCAGCAGCGGCACGGATATTGGCCCAGCAGGCAATTCCATTGACATTGGCACTATATCTTCAAGTAACCCCTTTATTCCGGCTGAGGTTGAGGAAACCAGGATAGGCTCGGTCAGTTGGGCGCGCCGTTTTACCGAAGTTGGCCCTCGCCTTACCGAAAATGACCGCACCACGCTGCGCACAGCAGCAGGGTTTGAGGGCAGTCTGGCAAATGACTGGGCTTGGACAGCTTACGGTACTTATGGGAGGTTTGAACAAGAGCAAGTTCAATTTAATGAGTTAAATTTTCAAAATATTCGCAATGCCTTACGTGTTGAGTCTGACGGCGCTGGCGGTTTTCAGTGTGATGATGCGGACGCACGTGCAGACGGCTGCGTCCCGCTTAATATTTTTGGCGAAGGCTCGATCTCAACGGCAGCCGCGGACTATATTCGTGTTACGGGCAATTTACGCCAGGAGCGCGAGCAAATCATAGGCGCAGCCAATATAAACGGCGATGTATTCGAATTGCCTGCCGGCGCTTTGAAAGCGGCTTTTGGTGTTGAGTATCGCAAGGAATCCCAGACAACGGTTGGCGATCCTGACAATGTTTTGGAGCTGACAAGTTTATCCGTAATTCCCGATATTGACGCCAGCTTTGATGTGATAGAAGGTTTTGGCGAGCTGGATGTTCCCCTGATTAAGGATCAACCCGGTGTTCATTCGCTAGACTTGCAACTTGCCGGTCGCGTTGGTAATTACAGCACAATCGGGACGATTGTCAGTTATAATATCGGCGGCAGTTATTCTCCAAACCCTGACATGCGTTTTCGGGCGCAATATTCGCGCTCGCAACGGGCACCGACCATCACCGAATTTTTCTCACTCGCCCGTGGTGATTTTGATAACCTTGCTGATCCTTGTGATGGACTTAACCCTGACGGAACTGGCCTTACGGGGCCAAATGCAACAATCTTTGCGGCGAACTGTTTGACCGAAGTCGGCATTCAGGCATTTTTTGCCAATCCTGATAATGCCGGCTCACCATTTGATGCAAATGACGGCTCCGTTTTTGGCCCCAATGCTGGTAATAACCAGTTGAATGAAGAAACCGCCGATACATTCACAATTGGTTTAATATTGGCACCAGAGGCGTTCTCCAATTTCTCTATCATTATCGATTATTATCACATTAATATTGAAGGAGCTATCGGTACGGTTTCAACTCAGGACACGGCTGATTTGTGTTATGCTGCCACTGTGTTTCCAAACAACCGTTTTTGCGATGTGATCACCCGCGATGCCTCAACGGGAGAAGTTGTAGAAGTTATTAACCGCGAGGAAAACTTAAACTCACGGTTGGCAGAAGGCATTGATTTTACCCTTAATTATGATTTTGACCCTAAAATTATTCCTGGTGATTTCGATTTTAAAATCGTTTATGCGCTCTCTTTGTCAAATGAACGTGTTTTTGAAGGTTTGAATGGCCCTGAATTTGCTGATTTTAACGGCGAAATCGGCGATCCTATCGATCGGTTTCGGGCGCGTCTGGGTTGGAACTGGAACGATTTCCGCTTTAGCTATGTCTGGAATTACCAAAGCGGCGGGGTTGATGATAATGAGATAAGTGTTTCCGATAACGCTTTCTTTGAAACAGGAAGCCAGTCTTTCCACGACATTTATGCGCAATATGGATTTGATAATAAATTTAACACGCAAATTTTCGGCGGCGTTAGAAATCTGCTCAATGATTTCGGACCTGTGGTTCCGACAAATTTACCTAACGGTAGTGGCAATACCCGCAATATTGTCTCAAATGTCAATAGTCCGATCGGCAGAGAGTTTTATATTGGTGTTCGGGCGAATTGGTAAAGGGTCAGCCCTGGGGCGCCGTAAAACAAGCCTAATCCAGAGCGCCTAAAATCGTATTGGCGGCGAGGTCAGACAGGGCGTCGCGTGACATATGCCCGGACGGTTTAAACCAGGTATGCGTCCAATTTATCATGCCAAAAAACAGCATGGTTTGTGTGCGCAGCAAGGCGCGGTCATGGCGGGCATTTGGCGCAGCGTGGGCGAGCAGGCTTTCAAATTGGGCAATGATTTTGCGCTGCTTGCTAACAATTTCCGCTCTTTGGGTTTTTGAAAGATATGAAAGCTCATACAAAAGGACTTTTTGTTTGTGCTGGGCACCGGCATAGCAACGCATTAACCGGCGTGTCATATCCCGAAATTCTTGTTTGGCGTCAGGGGACGATTTGTCTGCGGCGCTTACGATTTTAAGCAGCTCATCTATATGGTCGCGCATGACGTCAAACAAAATAAATTCCTTTGCGTCATAATAATGGTAAATCAAAGATTTGGACACACCGCACGCTGCGGCAAGATCAGAAATAGACGCGCCAGCAAACCCGCGTCGGGCAAATAATTTGGCCGCATGGCTTGTGATAACGTCACGTTTTTTATCATAATCGCGAGCTTGGGTGCGGGCCATATTATGGCTCGATTGCGTTCATGGTCAGGAGATCATAAGTGGCGACAAGTTCGCCCGACTGGTTGGTAATCTCAACATCCCAACGGACTTCTCCGTATTCGTCGTTGCGTTTCTTCCTGGATTTGGCCGTTAATTTTACCGCGATACTGTCCCCCGGCGATACCGGCGTTAAAAACCGTAAATTATCAAGGCCGTAATTGGCCAAGACAGGGCCGGGCGCAGGATCAACAAAAAGCCCGGCGGCGAAGGACAGCAAAAGATAGCCGTGGGCGACACGGCCAGGGAAAAACGGATTGGCCTTCGCGGCGACCTCGTCCATATGGGCGTAAAAATTATCGCCACTAAATTCGGCGAAATGCTCAATGTCTGCCAAAGAAATTTGGCGGGATTTGGTGTTTAAGGTTTTGCCGATTTTAATATCACCGAAATTAAACCGGAAAGGATGCGCCCCGTCTTGCGTGATCTGCGCGCCTTTCATCCAGACATTTGTCGCCCCGGCAATAAGCTCCGGCGTTCCTTGAATGGCCGTGCGTTGCATATAATGTTTGACGGCGCGAACCCCGCCCATTTCCTCGCCGCCGCCGGCCCGGCCCGGCCCGCCGTGAACAAGGACGGGCAGGGGGGAGCCATGCCCGGTGCTTTCTTTGAAATTATCCCGGTTGATCATGGCAATCCGGCCATGAAAACTACCTGCCCCTTGCAAAACGGTTTTTGCCACTTGCGGGTCGTGGGTAAACAAGGACATGACCAAAGAGCCAAGCCCCTCATTGCACAGGGCCACGGCGTCGCTTAAATCCTTATAGGGCATCAAGGTGGCAACCGGGCCAAAGGCTTCGACGCTATGGATTTTTGTTGCCGCCCAAGGATCGTCACAACGCAGCAAGACGGGGGAGAGGAATGCACCGTCATTATCATTGGCCTCAAATGCATCGACATAGCTGGTATCGCCGAAAACGATTTTGGCTTGGCTGCTTAATATTTCCACCTTGTCGCGCACGTCTTGGCGCTGGGACAAGCTCACCAACGCCCCCATCCGCACGCCGTCCGCGTCCGGCTTGCCCACTTTAATTTTGGCCAACCGGGCAATCAGCGCTTCTTGCGCCGCGTCCATGAGGTTTGCGGGGACAAAAATCCGCCTGATCGCCGTACATTTTTGCCCGGCTTTTGTCGTCATTTCGCTGATGATTTCTTTTATGAAAAGATCAAATTCCGGTGTTTCTGGCCCGGCGTCCGGCCCGAGAACGCAAGCATTTAAGCTGTCTTGCTCGGCGACGAAACGCACGCTATTGGCCATGACAGTGGGGTGTGAGCGAAGCTTGTAAGCGGTGGCGGCAGAGCCGGTAAATGAGACAATATCTTGCCCGGTTAAATGATCAAAAAGATCGCCCGTCCGCCCGACGATTAATTGTAAGGCTCCGTCCGGCAATATCCCGCTTTCGACCATGATGCGAACGGCGTGTTCACATAAATAAGAGGTTGAAGTGGCCGGTTTGACGATGGCTGGCACGCCTGCGATGAGGGTCGGGCCAAGCTTTTCGAGCATGCCCCAGACGGGAAAGTTATAAGCATTAATATGCAAGGCCAATCCTTGCAGCGAGGTATAAACATGTTGACCCATCCAGCTTCCGGTTTTGGATATTTGTTCGGGCGGCCCATCTAAGATGAGATAATCGTCGGGCAGTTCGCGCCGCGCTTTCGAGGAGGCGGAAAACAGGGTCATATTGCCGCCTTCAATGTCGACCCAGCCATCGCGGCGGGTGGCACCGCTATGGGGGTTGAGGGCGTAAAGCTCTTCCTTGCGTTCGCTTAGGGCCAAGGCCAAGTCCTTGACCATATAAGCGCGCTCATGAATTGTCATGGCCCGCAAAGCTGGCCCACCGACCGTGCGTGCATAATCTGCCATTTTCTTGAAATCAAGTCCTTGCGAGCTGGTATGGGCGACCGTCTGACCCGACACCGCGCAGCGAATATCCACAAGTCCGCCGTCGCCTTTTACCCATTTTTGCGCTGTGTAATTTTCCAATGTTCTTGCGCTCATAGCCGTCTCCAAATCGTTTTATTCGCCAGTAAAAACCGGTTTTCGTTTTTCCAGAAATGC